>VXME01000040.1:69107-162129 GCA_009861545.1 Acidobacteriota bacterium
TTGGCCTCGGCCCGGGGGCTTAGAACCCGTGGTTTTTTCGCCGCGGCTACATCCAAACCGCTACGTTGCGGTGCGCGCGGCCCCCCCGGCCCCCCCGCGGTGCTCAGCGCACCTGCCGCAACATCCGGTCCCAGCGGGTTCGCGTGAAGAAGTGCGTCGCCATCGAGCCGATCCGGCGCACGGCGGCGCCGATCCCGGGCTCGGGGAGCACGACCGGACTGCCGGAGTCGTACGACCAGTACAGTACCGTCGCCCGGCCCTTGATGTGGTCCTCCGGCATCGGTCCCCAAACGCGGCTGTCCTCGGAGTTGCCCCGGTTGTCGCCCATCATGAAGTAGTGACCCGCCGGGATTGCTACCGGTCCGTGGTTGTCGCGGCGGGGAATCACTGCCGCCCCGGCCGCCGACGCCGTCCCCGGCTCCCGCAGCCAGGGCTCGTCGAGCGGTTCGCCGTCGATGTGGACCTCGCCCCCGCGCACCTCGAGCGTCTCCCCCGGCAGACCGATGACCCGCTTGATGAAGTCCCGCTCCGGATCCCGCGGAAACTTGAACACGATGATGTCGCCTCGTGAAACCTCGCCCTGGGGCAGCAGGAGACGTTCGGCCCCGGAAAGCGTCGGTCCGTAGACGAACTTGTTGACGAGCAGGTAGTCGCCGACGAGCAGGTTGTGCTCCATCGAGCCGGTCGGAATCGTGAAGGCCTGCACCACCCAGGTGCGCACGAAGAGGGCCAGAATGACGGCGATGACGATCGACTCGAAGTACTCGCGCGCCGTGGACTTGCGATACGGATCCGCTGCGGGCGCCGTTCGGGTCCGCTCCCGTGCTTCGGTCGGCGGCCGGGTTCGCGTTCTCGTTCTAGTCATCGTCCACCTTGAGGACCGCGAGGAAGGCCTCCTGCGGGATCTCGACGCTGCCCACCCGCTTCATGCGCCGCTTGCCTTCCTTCTGCCGCTCGAGCAGCTTGCGCTTGCGGGTGATGTCGCCGCCGTAGCACTTGGCGGTGACGTTCTTCCGCAACGCCTTCACGCTCTCGCGAGCGATGATGCGGGTGCCGACCGCCGCCTGGATGGCGACCTCGAACATCTGCCGCGGGATGAGCTGCCGCATCTTGCCGACCAGCGCCCGACCGCGCGCATAGGCCATCTCCTTGTGCACGATGATGGACAGCGCGTCGACCGGGTCGCCGTTGACCAGCAGGTCGAGCTTGACGAGCGGCGACTCCCAGTACCCGCTCACATGATAGTCGAGCGACGCGTAGCCCCGCGACAGGGTCTTCAGCCGGTCGTAGAAGTCGAGCACCACCTCGTTGAACGGCAGCTCGTAGGAGATCAGGACGCGGTGCGCCGCGTGGTACTCGAGAGCCTTCTGCACGCCCCGCTTCTCCTGGCAGAGCTTCAGGATGCCCCCTACCTGATCGGCGGGCGTGAGGATCATCGCCGTGATCACCGGCTCCTCCACCCGCTCGATGCGGCCGGCATCGGGCAGCTTGGCCGGGCTGTCGATGTCGAACACGTCGCCGTCGGTGGTGGTCACGCGATAGAGGACGCCGGGTGCGGTCGTGACCAGGTCCATGTCGAACTCGCGCTCGAGCCGTTCCTGCACGATCTCCATGTGCAGCAGGCCGAGGAACCCGCAACGGAACCCGAAGCCGAGCGCGGCCGACGTCTCCGGCTCGAAGAAGAACGCGGCGTCGTTGAGCCGCAGCTTCTCGAGGGCCTCGCGCAGATCCGAGTACTGGTGACTCTCCACCGGATAGAGCCCGGCGAACACCATCGGCTTGGTTTCCTGGAAACCCGGAAGCGGCCGCACCGCGGGCCGGGAGGCCTCGGTGACGGTATCGCCGATCCGCGCTTCGGCGACGTTCTTCACGTTGGCGATCAGAAAGCCGACCTCGCCGACGCCGAGCTGGGCCACGGCAGCGGGCTTCGGCGCGAAGATACCCACCTGCTCCACCTCGTAGTCCTGCGCCGCGGCCATGAGACGCACCTTCATGCGCGACCGGACCACGCCCTCGACGACGCGGATCAGCACGATGACGCCGCGGTAGGCGTCGTACCACGAATCGAAGATCAGCGCCCTCAGCGGAGCTTCGGGATCGCCGGCCGGCGGCGGCACCCGCGTGACGACGGCCTCGAGAATCTCGCGCGCGCCGATGCCCTCCTTCGCGCTGGCGAGCAGCGCGTGCGACGGGTCGAGCCCCACCAGGTCCTCGATTTGCACCGCCGTCTCGTCCGGCTGGGCTCCCGGCAGATCGACCTTGTTGATGACCGGTACGATCTCCAGGTCGTTGTCGACCGCCAGGTAGGCGTTCGCGACCGTTTGCGCCTCGACGCCCTGTGAAGCGTCGACCAGCAGCAGCGCGCCCTCGCAGGCGGCCAGCGAGCGGGTGACCTCATAGGAAAAGTCGACGTGCCCGGGAGTGTCGATGAGGTTGAGAACGTAGGACTCGCCGTCATCCGCCGTGTACGACAAGCGGACCGCATGGGCCTTGATGGTGATGCCCCGTTCGCGCTCCAGATCCATCGAATCGAGGACCTGCTCCTCCATCTCGCGAGGCCGCAACGCACCCGTGATCTCCAGAAAACGATCCGCGAGGGTCGACTTCCCGTGATCGATGTGCGCGATGATGGAGAAATTGCGGATCTGACGGTGATGCATCTAGGTGAACGCCGCGTAGCACCAGGAGCGGCGAGGCGGGCGCGTTTCCATTATAGAGGGGCGGCAGCCCGAGCCCGCGGCGGAGGTCCGACCCCGGGGCGGTTCAACGCCGGTCGAGCGGTGTGAACGGCTGAGGATACTCCGGCCCGACGTACTCGGCGCGGGGACGGATGAGCCGGTTGTCGGCGTACTGCTCGAGCACGTGGGCGGTCCAGCCGGCGATCCGGCTGACGGCGAAGACCGGCGTGAACAGCTCGATGGGGATTCCCAGCATGTAGTACGTCGACGCGGAATAGAAGTCCACGTTGGCGTCGATCTTCGTCTCCGCCTTCATTACCGCCTCGATCCGCCGCGACATCTCGTACCAGCGGGTGCTGCCCGACCGCTCGCCCATCTCTTCCGACATGCGTCGCAGATGCGTGGCGCGGGGATCCTCTGTCCGGTACACGCGATGGCCGAAGCCGGGCACCTTCGCCTTGCGGGCCAGCATGTCGCGGACCGTCCGCTCGACGCGGGCGTCGTCGGCATCCTCGCCGATCGCGAGCAGCATCCGCATCACCTCGGCGTTGGCGCCGCCGTGCAGCGGGCCCTTGAGCGCGCCAATCCCGGCCACGGCCGCCGAGTGCACGTCGCTGAGGGTCGCGGCGGTCACCCGCGCGGCGAAAGTGGAGGCGTTCAGCTCGTGGTCGGCGTGCAGGATCAGCGCGACGTCCAACGCCCGCGCCTCGAGGGCCGACGGACGCTCGCCGGTCAGCAGCAGCAGGAAGTTGGCCGCATGACCGAGAGCCGGATCCGGCTCTATGGGTCCTCCCCCCGCGTTCAGCCGGCCCCACGTCGCCACCACGCTCCCGACCTGCGCCGTCAGGCGGACCGCCTTCCGGTAGGCGGCGGGCGGCGACTGGTCGTCGGCTTCCGGGTCGGAGTGGGCGAGAGCCGAGACCAGCGTGCGCAAAGCGTCCATCGCGTGACCGGCCGGCAGGCTCCGCATCAGCCTGAGCATCGCCTCCGGCAACCGCCGGGCCGCGGCGAGCGCCGACCGCAGGTCGCCGAGCTCGGCGCGCGACGGAAGACGCCGGTGCCAGAGCAGGTAGCAGACCTCCTCGAACCCCGCTTCGCGCGCGAGGTCGTGGATGTCGTGACCGGCGTAGGACAGCACGCCTCGCTCGCCATCGATATGACAGATCGCGGACGATGCGGCCACCACCCCTTCGAGGCCCGCCTTCGGAGCATCGACCGGCGTCATGGGCCGCCTCCTTCGGCCGGACCCTCTCCGCCCGGCCCCGCGTCGTAGCGCGGGACCCGCGACGCGAACCCGGCGTAGAAGAACCCGACCTGAAAGAGCGCGAGAAACGGCACGGCAACGTACACGCCCGCCGCCAGGGCGTACGCGATGGCCAGCGTGAACCACGCCCCGAACGCTATCTCGACCACGGGCTGGAACCGCAACCGGCCTCGCCGCCCGCCCCCGAATACTCCGTCGCCCCGCGACCGGACGCCGTACTTCGGGGTGCGCCTGAACTCCCCGGTGCGTCCCGACAGCGCCTCCACCACCGCCAGCGCGTTGTTGACGGAAAGACCGAGACCCAGCGCGATCATGGCCGGAAGGTCCCGCAGGCGCGCCCACCAGCGCCCCCCGAGCTCCCGTTGACTCACCGCGTAGAACGTGACCACCGACAGCGCGGCAAGCCCGAAGAGCGCCGCATCGACGAGCAGCAGGCGCTGGCCGCCGACCGACGCCGTCCGGGCGACGAGCGCCGGCACGATCAGTACGCACAGCGCCAGAACCAGCAGGTAGTGGAAGTTGGCGGTCAGGTGCAGCACCGCCTCGGCCTTGACCCGCAACGGCACGTCGGCCCGCAGCACGGCCGGCAGCACCTTGCGGCAGGTCTGGATCGAGCCCTTGGCCCAGCGATGCTGCTGCGACTTGAACGCGCTCATCTCGACCGGCAACTCGGCCGGGGCCACGACGTCCGGCAGAAACACGAAGCGCCAGCCGGCGAGCTGGGCCCGGTAGCTCAGGTCGAGGTCCTCGGTCAGGGTGTCGTGCTGCCAGCCGCCCGCCGACTCGATCGCCGCGCGCCGCCAGATGCCCGCGGTGCCGTTGAAATTGAAGAAGCAGCCGCCGCGGTGCCGGCCGCCGTGCTCCAGCACGAAATGACCGTCGAGGAGCAACGCCTGCAATCGGGTGAGCAGCGAGTAGCGGCGGTTGGCATGTCCCCAGCGCGCCTGTACCATGCCGACCCGCGGGTCGGCGAAGACGCCGACCGCCCGCTCGAGGAAGTCGGGCGGCGGCACGAAATCGGCGTCGAAGACCGCAATCAGCTCGCCGGTCGCGAAGCGCAGTCCGTGAGCGAGCGCTCCCGCCTTGAAGCCGACCCGGTCCGTCCGATGCCGGTGGCTGATGACGAGGCCGCGCGCCCGCCACCGATCGACCGCCGCGCGGGCGACACGGCAGGTTTCGTCCGTCGAGTCGTCCAGCACCTGCACTTCGAACCGGTCGCGCGGGTAGCGGAGGCGCGCCACGGCCTCGATCAGCCGCTCGACGACGTACACCTCGTTGAAGACGGGAAGCTGCACGGTCACGCGCGGCGGCTCCGTCCGCACCTGACCGCAGGCCGGGGGACGGCGGCCGGGACGCCGGCCGTTTGTGTAAAGATACAGCAGGTACCCCCGGTGAGCACCGTAGACGCTGAGGCCGACCAGCACCGCGAAGTACAGCCCCACCACGAGCACATCCGGCGGCGACATTGGCGGCGACGGTACAATCCCGGTGGCGTCAAGTCAACGAGACCGCCCGCGTGGTCGCGCCATCCGCGGACATGACGACTGACGACGTGCGCGCGATCCTGTCGGCGTTCGAGGGCGGCACGATCGGCCGGCGCGACGCCGAGGCGCGCATCCTCGATCTCGTACGGCGCGCGCCGTTCGAGGATCTCGGATTCGCCCGCGTCGATCACCATCGGGGCGTCCGTCAGGACTGTCCGGAGATCGTGTTCGGCGCCGGCAAGACGCCCGCGCAGACCGCCGCCATCGCCGAGCGCATCGTCGCGAACGGCGACACCCTCATCATCACCCGCACCGGTCCCGACGCGTTCGAGGCGGTGCGCACGGTCGTACCGGACGCGCAGTTCCACCCCGCGGCCCGGATCATCACCCGTAGCGCGGTCGCGGAGCCGACCGGCCGGGGTATCGTCCTCGTCGTCGCGGCGGGCACGTCCGACCTGCCGGTGGCCGAGGAGGCGCGGGTCGCGGCAGAGGCGCTCGGCAACCGGGTCGACACCGTGTACGACGCGGGCGTCGCCGGACTGCACCGGTTGCTGGCCGAGCGCGAGCGCCTCGACGCCGCGCGCGTCGTCATCGCCGTCGCCGGCATGGAAGGCGCGTTGCCGAGCGTGATCGGCGGCCTGATCCGGGCGCCGGTCATCGCGGTGCCGACGAGCATCGGGTACGGCGCCAGCCTCGGCGGGCTGGCGGCCCTGCTCGGCATGCTGAACAGTTGCGCAACGGGCGTAGCCGTCGTGAACATCGACAACGGGCTCGGCGCGGCGGCGATGGCGAGCCTGATCAATCACCTGAAATAACCGCGATCGACAGGACGATGAACGACGGGACCCTCCAGGCGCTGGAATTCGATCGTATCGTGACCGCGGTCCGCAGTCTGGCGCTCACGCCGCTCGGCGCGACGGCGCTCGACCGCCTCGCGCCGGCAACCGATGCCGGCGGGGTCGCCGCCGCGCTCGCGGCCACCAGTGAAGGCCTCGCGTACATCGACGCGAATGCCCCGTTCGGCCTCGACGCCCCCGCCGATCTGGAGCAGACAGTCGCGGCACTCGCCGTGGAGGGGCGCGTCGTCGAGCCGCTCCAGCTCGTCGGACTGGCCCGCTTCCTGGCCTCCATGGACGCGGTTTGCGCCGCGTTCGGCGCCGCCGCCGGCGGACCGTATCCGACGCTGGAAGCCGTCATCGGCGCCGTGCAGTCGTTCGAGCGGGAGGTCCAGGCAATCCGCGCCGCCATCAATCCCGAGGGCGAGGTGCTCGACGACGCCAGTCCCAAGCTGCGCACCCTGCGGGAGCGCCTGCGCCGGCAGCGCAACCGGCTGCGCGGCACGCTCGAATCGTACCTGCGCGGGCGGGACACGGCGAAGTACCTGCAGGAAAGGGTGGTCACCGAGCGGGGAGGCCGGTTCGTGCTGGTCGTCCGATCCGAGCACCGCGCCGCGATCCCGGGCATCGTGCACGGCAGTTCGGGCAGCGGGGCGAGCCTGTTCCTCGAGCCGCTGAGCACCGTCGAGATAAACAACGACATCGTCGCTCTCGAGGAGCTCGAAAGCGAGGAGATCCACCGGATTCTGCTCGGTCTCGCCAACACGGTGCGCCAGCGCGCTCTCGATCTGCGGCGGACGCTGGCTGCGGCCGAAGAGCTGGACGTCATCCAGGCGCGGGCGAGCTTCTCGCGTCTCGTCGACGGCGTGGAGCCGACCATCGCGGCCGATGCCCGGATCGAGCTGCCGGAGGCCAGGCACCCGCTGCTCATCGCCGCGGTCCGCGCACGGGCCGGGGGCGACAGCCGGGCGGACGGGAAGGACCCTGCGCGGAACGGACCGGTTCCGGTCGATCTGCACATTGCGCCGCCGGTCGGCGCACTGATCGTCACCGGACCCAATACCGGCGGCAAGACCGTCGCTCTGAAGACCGTCGGCCTGCTGGTCCTCATGGCCCAGGCGGGTCTTCATGTGCCGGCCGGCCGGGGAGCCTCGCTGCCGGTGTTCCAGGCGGTCTTCGCGGACATCGGCGACGAACAGTCGATCGCCGACAGCCTGTCGACCTTCTCCGGCCACATCACGAACATCGTCGCCATGGAGAGCCGGCTGGTCCTGCCGGCCCTGGTGCTGCTGGACGAGGTCGGCGCCGGTACGGATCCGGTCGAGGGAGGCGCGCTGGGCGCTGCGATCATCGATCACTTCCGGCGGCGGGGGGCCCTCGTGGCCGCGACGACCCACGACGACATGCTGAAGTCGTACGCCTCGACGACAGGCGGCGTCGCCTGCGCCGGCTTCGGATTCGATCCGGAAACCTATGCGCCGACCTATCGGCTGACGTACGGCTCGCCCGGACGGAGTCTGGCGCTCGAGATCGCGGCGCGGCTGGGCGTTCCTCCCTCCATCGTCGACGACGCACGCGGCCGGCGCAGCGCCCGCGAGGCGCAACTCGCCGAGCACCTCGCCCGCGTCGAGCGCGACATGGCGCAGGTGAACGCCCAGCGTACCGAGCTGGAGGCGGGCCGCCGCCAGCTCGAGGACGAACGCGCGGCGCTGGAGCGGGCGCGGCAGGCGTTCGAGGAGCAGGAGAAGGCCGCGCGACAACGCCTTCGAACCGGCGTGGACGCGGAGATCAAGGCGGCGCGGTCCGTCGTCGAGGAGATCGTCAAGGACCTGCGGGCCCGTGCGGGAGCGCTCGTGAAACCGGCCGGCGACCGGGGCAGCGACCGGCCCGGCAAACGGGTCACCACCGGCGCGACCGGCGAATTGAAGCGCGCGGCGATCGACGCGCTCGAGCGGATTCGGGACCAGTCCGTTGCGGCGCCGCCGGAACCGCCCGCACCGTCCCTGCCGGCCGCCCCGCCCGCCGCGGGCAGCCGCGTCCGAGTCGAAAGCCTGGGGCTTGAAGGGACCCTGGTCGCGGTCCACGGCGAGGACGCCGAGATCGAAGCACGGGGGAAGCGCCTGCACGTGCCTGCCGCACACCTCCGCGTCGTCGAGGCGACGCCGGCGGCAGGCGGCGGCGTGACGGTCGCGGTGGCGGCGGACACCGATGCCCCGCAGGAGCTCAACGTCATCGGTTGCCGTGTCGACGATGCGCTGTCGCGCGTGGAGAAGTACGTGGATCAGGCGCTGCTCGGCGGGCTGGGGCAATTGCGGGTGATCCACGGCCACGGAACCGGGCAGTTGCGGCGCGCCATCGCCGGCTTCCTCGACGAGCATCCGCTGGTGGCGAAGTTCCAGGCGGCCGCGCCGGAGCATGGCGGCCGGGGCGTGACGATCATCGAGCTCAAGGACTAGCAGGCCGCATGGCACGTTTCCCGCCGGGGTTCATCGCCGATCTCAAGGCGCAGGCCGACATCGTCCAGGTGATCCAGGACGTGGTGCCCCTCAGGCAGGTGGGAGGCACGTTCAAGGGCCTGTGCCCGTTCCATCGCGAGAAGACCCCGAGCTTCAACGTCAACCGCGAGAAGGGCTTCTTCCACTGCTTCGGCTGCTCGACCGGCGGCGACGTCCTGAAGTTCGTCGAGCTCTACGAGAAGCTCAGCTTTCCAGAGGCCGTGCAGGCCCTGGCCCAGCGCTTCGGATTGACCGTCCCCGAATCGGACGACCCGCAACGCGACAGGGCCGAGGACGCGGAACGGGAGGCTCTGCGTCACGTTCACGAGCTCGCAGACGCGTACTTCCGCGCGCAACTGCGCACCGCGGCCGGCGCTGCCGCCCGCTACCTCGATCAGCGGGATATCCGACCGGAGACGATCGAGAGGCTCGGCCTGGGGTACGCGCCGCACGGCGGCGGCCTAACCCGCCACCTAGCGGACCGGGGTCAGCCGCTCGAGTTGGTGCTCAAGAGCGGACTCGTGGCGCAGCGCGACGGCGGACGGCCATACGACAGGTTCCGCAACCGGCTGATGATTCCCATCGCGGGCGAGATCGGATCCGTCATCGCATTCGGCGGCCGGGCGCTCGCGGCCGATCAGCAGCCCAAGTACCTCAACTCGCCGGAGACGCCGCTGTACTCGAAGAGCAGGACCCTGTACGGGCTGCACCTGACGAAGCAGGAAGTCCGCGAAGTCGGCTACGCCGTCCTCGTCGAGGGGTACTTCGACCTCGCCCAGGCCCTGCAGGCCGGCGTGAAGCCGGTCGTCGCCACGTGCGGGACGGCGCTGACCGACCAGCACGCCCGGCTGCTGCGACGCTTCTGCTCCCGGGCGCTCCTGAGCTTCGATCCCGACTCGGCCGGCGAGGGCGCCGCCGCCCGCTCGGGCGAGCTCCTGCTCGCCCATGGCTTTCAGGTAAACGTCGTGCAGCTTCCGCCCGGCGACGACCCGGACGGCTACATCCGGCAGCAGGGCGGCGAAGCCTATGCGCAGTGCCTCAGGACGTCGCGGCCGTACCTCGACGACGTGCTCGATCGCGCCTCGGCCGGGCGCGACTTCTCCCGCGTGCAGGACAGCCGAGCTCTGCTCGAAGGGATGAAGCCGGTAGCCCGGGCCATCCGGGATCCGGTCGCCCTGGACAGGTTCATCGACCGGGTCGAGCACCTCGCCCGGGTGACGGAAGGCCTCTTCCGAGCGGAGTTGCGCGAGGAGGCGAAGCCGCAACGGTCGGCCGTGCAAGCCGACATCCGTGCCGCGCAGACGGCGCTCCTGCCCGCCGAGAAGGGACTGCTCTGGGCGCTGATGCGCGATGCCGCGGCCGCGCAGTCGGTGCTCTCCGAGCTGGAGCCGGACGACCTGGAAGGACTGCAGACGGCTCGCATCCTCGACGTCGCCCGGACCCTTGCGACCATCCCTTCCGCCGGATTCCCCGAGACGCTCGTCGAACGCCTCGACGAGGAGGACGCGGAGCTGGTGAGGACGACCGCGCGGGATCCCGTGGCGGCGGCGGACGTCTCCGACTGCGGCATCGAGTTGCGAAAACGGCGCTACGACCGCGAGAGGGCCGCCCTGCAGCGGGCCATCGACGACCGGCAGCAGGACGGCTCGCCGGACGCCCTCAAGGAAATCGACGATCTCTGGACGCGCAAGAAGGATCTTCTGCAACGCATCGAGGAGCTCGCGGGATGACGGCACGCGGCCATGCCGCGGCGCGTACCGTGCGGGATCCGCGGGCGCCGAGCACGATGGAGCGCCGCCATATACAATCTCCACCGTGGCGCGTCCCCCCGCGGCGAAGGCCCTGAGAGGCGCGCTGATCCGCAACGGCAAGCCGACCGCACGAGGTGACGGGATGCCAGGCAAGCAGTTGTCGATCGAAGAGCGCTACGACGAGATCCAGCAACTGATCATCGTCGGCAAGGAGCGCGGCTATCTCCTCTTCGATGAGATCAACGAGTTGCTTCCGGCCGGGATGAGCTCGTCGGAAGAGCTCGACGAGTTGTTCTCCTCGCTCGGAAACGCCGGCATCGAGGTCGTCGAATCGGAAGACAAGTACAAGGAAAAGAAGCGCTTGGAGCGCGCCGCGGAGGGAAGCGACGAACCGGAGTTCGATCTCACGCCGAGCCCCATCGACAAGACCAGCGATCCCGTCCGCATGTATCTGCGCGAGATGGGCACGGTGCCGCTGCTGACGCGCGACGGCGAAGTGGAGATCGCCAAGCGCATCGAGCGCGGCAAGCTCTCCGTGCTGAAGATCCTGTCGCGGACGCCCTCGGTCGCCCGCGCCATCACCGCGTTCGGGGACGAGCTGAAGGACGGCGACCGCACGCCGCGCGAGTTGGTGGTGGTGCACGACGCAACGCCTCAGGGAACGCAGGCGGGCGATCGCGGGCAGCAGGTGCTCGACCGGATCGACGCCATCCGCGCGGCGCAATGCGAAGCCGACAAGCGTCAGGCCGAGTTGGACGAGGTACCGAAACGGGAGCGGCAACGCCACCGGGCGTGCCAGCGGCTGACCCTCCGCGCGCGCGTGCGGCTCTCACGTCTGATCCGCGGCATGGAGTTCACCGAGCCGGTCAAGCAGCTCTGGATCGAGGAACTCAGGGAATCCGGCGCAGCGGTGCAGCGCATGCAGCGTGACCTTGCAGGACTCGACCGGCAGCTCGACAGGACGAACCGGCCGCGGCTCGATGCAGAGGAAAGCACGCGCCTGCAGCGGAAGCGGCGCGAGCTCCGGGCCAGGCTGAAGGCCTGGTTGGCGCGGATCGAGGAGTCTCCCGGCTCGCTCGCGCACATGCTGGCGACCATGAAACGGGGCGAAGCCTCGGCCGAGCACGCCAAGAAGGAGCTGGTGGAGGCAAATCTCCGTCTCGTGGTCTCGATCGCCAAGAAATATACCAACCGCGGCCTGCAGTTCCTCGACCTGATCCAGGAGGGCAACATCGGCCTGATGAAGGCCGTGGACAAGTTCGAGTACCGGCGCGGCTACAAGTTCTCCACCTACGCGACATGGTGGATTCGGCAGGCAATCACCCGCGCGATCGCGGATCAGGCGCGGACCATCCGCATCCCGGTACACATGATCGAGACAATCAACAAGCTGCTGCGCACGTCGCGGGCGCTGGTGCAGGAGTTTGGGCGCGAGCCGTCTTCGGAAGAGATCGCCGAACGGATGGACATCCCGGTCACCAAGGTCCGCAAGGTGCTCAAGATCGCCCAGGAGCCCATTTCGCTCGAGACGCCGATCGGGGAGGAGGAGGACAGCCACCTCGGCGACTTCATCGAGGATCGGCAGGTCGTATCGCCCTCCGACGCCGTTATCAGCCTCAACCTCAAGGAACAGACGGAGTCGGTTCTGAAGTCGCTGACGCCGCGCGAGGAGAAGGTGATCAAGATGCGGTTCGGCGTCGGCGACGGCAGCGAGCACACGCTCGAAGAGGTCGGGCAGAACTTCGCCGTGACCCGCGAGCGGATTCGTCAGATCGAAGCCAAGGCGTTGCGCAAGCTGCGTCACCCATCCCGCAGCCGCAAGCTGCGGGCGTTTCTCGAAGGAGGCACGTAGTGCCTGCCCGAGGGCCCATAGCTCAGCGGTCAGAGCCGCCGGCTCATAACCGGCCTGTCCCAGGTTCGAATCCTGGTGGGCCCACCATCTTTCTCGCGCGGCCGGCGTCTCGGCCGCGCGCCCCGGCAGACCAGGCCCCGCCCGTGCGGGGCTTTTTCTTGCGTGATCCATGCTTCCCGACCTCGAACGACTGATTCGGCTGCAACAACTGGAAACCGCCGTCGCCGCGGCCCGGCAGACCATCGAGTCCTTTCCCGCGGCGCTCGAGGGGCTGGAGGCCCGTCTCGCCAGGCATGCCGCCGGCCTCGAAGCCGCCGAGCAACGGCTCGCGGCGAACAAGACCGCCCGCCGCGAGATCGAGAAGAAGACCGCAGCGATCGAGAAGAAGCTGGCAACCTCCAGGGAACACTCGATGGCGGTCAAGACCAACAAGGAGCTCTGGGCCGTTCAAGCCGAAATCGAGCGCGCGACCACGGACATCCGGGAGCTCGAAGACCGGATACTCGAGAGGATGATGGAGGCCGACGAACTGTCGTCCGATATCGAAGCCGCACGGCAGGCCCTGGCGGAAGAGCGGACAACCGTCGGTGAGGAACAACGCCGGCTGGAACAGGAACGAGACCGCCTTCAGGCCCAGGTGGAGCGCTACGACGGTGACCGCGAAGAGATCGTGAGCGGCCTCTCTCCGCGCTTGATCGAGACGTTCGACACCCTGATGCGCGGCCGCAAGGGTATCGCCGTCAGCGAGGTGCGCGACGGACGCTGCCGAGCGTGCCAGGTCCGACTGCGCCCGCAACTCTACAACGACGTGCGGCTGAACCAGAGGTTGATTCAGTGCGAGAGCTGCCAGCGCTTCCTCTACTTCCCGACCGCGGCAGGGGACGCCGCCGCGCCGCCGGCGTGAGCCGCTGCACCGTCATCGGCATCGGCATCGACATCGAGGAGGTCGCGCGGGTGCGCGATCTCGTGACGCGCTACGGCGACCGCTTCATCACGAGACTCTTCACGGACGGAGAAGCCGACTACTGTCTGCGGCGCCGGGTGCCGGCCCAGCACCTGGCCGCAAGGTTCTCCGCCAAGGAGGCGGCGATGAAGGCCCTCGGCACGGGACGGTCGCAGGGTGTGCTCTGGCGCGACGTCGAGGTCGTCCGCCGCGGCGGACCTCCGCAACTGGTGTTGCACGGCGGAGCCCGCCGGCGCTTCGATGCACTCGGCGCCACCGGCGCGTTGCTCACGATGACGCACTCGCGCAATCTGGCCATCGCCCAGGTCACCCTGCTCGGCCGCTGACCCGACACGCGCGCAACCGCGCTTGACGCCGGCGTGCCGGAAGCGCGGCGTCCGCCGGGTGGCGGCGCGCCGCCACCTATTCCACCGGCGGCCGCAGGAAAGCGGGAAGGGGCACCGGATCCGGTTGCTCTTCGGAGTGGTTGCCCTCGTCACCCGCCGAGTCGTCATCCGTGCCGGCGTCGATCGGGTCCAACGCGGGGGAGAACTCTATCGAAGCGCGCCGGGACATCGTGATGCCTCCTCCCCCGGCCGCCGCCACCGCCATCGGCGGCGCGCTCTCCTCCTCGCGCAGATGGGCGTACTGCTGCAGATCGACCGGCGTGTCGGATTTCGCCGAGGGCGATGCGCTACGACTCCCAAGCCCCTCGAAGTCGGTCGCGATGACGGTGATCTTGACCTTGCCCTCCATGGACGGATCGATGACCGCCCCGAAGATGATGTTGGCCTCCTCGTGCGCCGCCTCGTGGATGATCGTCGTCGCCTGGCTGACCTCGAGCATGGACAGATCGGAGCCGCCGGTGATGTTGACGATGACCCCGCGCGCACCCTCGACCCGGGCTTCCTCGATCAGCGGACTCGCGATGGCCCTGTTGGCCGCGTCCACGCTACGGTCCTTGCCCTCGCCGTAGCCGGTTCCCATGATGGCCATGCCCATGCCGGACATGATGGTCTTCACGTCGGCGAAGTCCAGATTGATCATGCCGGGCACGAGAATCAGATCGGAGATGCCCCGAATGGCCTGATGCAGGACGTCGTCGGCGAGCAGGAACGCGTCGGTCAGGCTGGTCGTCTGCTCGATATGTCCGAGAAGGCGTTCGTTGGGAATGGCAATGACCGTGTCCACCGACGCGCGGAGCTCGTCCAGGCCCCGGTCGGCCTGCACTGCCCGCCGCTTGCCCTCGAACTTGAAGGGCTTCGTCACGACTGCGATCGTCAACGCGCCGAGCTCGCTGGCGAGAGCGGCGACCACCGGCGCGGCGCCCGTGCCCGTCCCGCCCCCGAGGCCCGCCGTGACGAACACCATGTCGGCGCCGCTGAGCGCGGCGATGAGCTGCTCGGTATCTTCCAGGGCCGCCTGACGGCCGATGTTGGGATCCGCGCCGGCGCCGAGACCGCTCGTCACCTTCGTCCCGATCTGCAGGCGGACGGGCGCCTCGTTCTGCGCCAGCGCCTGGGCGTCGGTGTTCGCCACGATGAAGTCGACACCTCTGACGCCTCCGGCCACCATCCGGCCCACGGCGTTGCTCCCGCCGCCACCGACACCGACCACCTTGATCCGGGCCCCGGTTCGAATCGTGTCCTCCAGGGTCAGTCGAAGATCTCCATCCAACGCCGGCTCGGGCCCGGGCAGGATTCTGCCGCTCTCCGCCATGCCATCCTCCTTCGCCTCTAAAAGAACTCCTTGAACAGGAGACGCAGTCTTCCCGCAACCCTGCTCAAGGCGCCACCCGTGTGGTGGTCCTGCTCGGACATCTGACGCCGGTTCGCGTACATGATCAGCCCGACGGCCGTAGCGAACGCCGGATCGTTGACGTGATCCGTCAATCCGCCCGCACCGACCGGGCAGCCGCGGCGGATCGGCAGATCGAAAATCTGATCGGCTATCTCCGGCATGCCGTCGAGGGCGCAGGCGCCCCCGGTCAGCACGATGCCGGAATTGAGTGCGCCCTCGTAGCCGCGATGCTGGATCTCGTCCCAGAGCTGGTGAAAGACCTCTTCGGCGCGCGGCTGCAGCACGTCGGCCAGGATGCGGCGCGACATGATCCGCGGCTGGCGGCCGCCCACGCTGGCGATCTCTACCGTCTGCTCTTCGTCGACCAGCGCCGTCAGGACGCACCCGCTGCGGCGCTTCGTCTTCTCCGCCTGCGGAATCGGGGTACGCAGGCCGACGGCGATGTCGTTCGTGAAGTGGTCTCCGCCCAGCGCAATGGCGCCCGTGTGCCACAGGCTGCCGCGCTCGAATACCGCAAAATCCGTCGTCCCGCCGCCGATATCGACCAGGGCTACTCCGAGCTCCTTCTCATCCGACGTCAAGACGGCCTCCGCCGCCGCAAGCTGGCCGAGCACCGTGGCGGCGACGGTCACGCCGGCCCGATTGACGCAGGTAACCAGGTTCTGCGTCGTCGAGGTGCTGCCGGTAACGATGTGGACGTTCACCTCCAGGCGGGCTCCCGTCATCCCGATCGGGGCTCCGATGCCATCCTGCTCGTCCACCACGAAGTCCTGCGGAAGCGTGTGCAGCACTTCGCGGCCGTTCGGCAGGGACACGGCCTTCGCGGCGTCGATTGCGCGCCGGACGTCCTGGCGCGTGATCTCGCGGTTCTGCCCGGCGACCGCCACCACGCCCCGGCTGTTGAACGCCTTGACGTGACTGCCGGACAGCGCGAGATGCACCGTGTCGATCTCGACACCCGCGGTGAGCTCGGCCTCCTCAATCGCCTTCTTGATCGACTCGACAGCCGCCTCGAGGTTGATGACGACGCCGCGGCGAATGCCGTGCGCGTCCGCGACTCCGATCCCGATGATGTCGACGCCTCCGTCCTGCATCGCCTCGCCGACGATGGCGGCGACCTTGGACGTGCCCACGTCGAGGCCGACGACGTACTGCTCTCTACGTGCCACGCTGCCTCCGTTGACCGCTGTTCGCCGCGAGCCCGGTCCGGGCCGCTTCCGTCAGTCTCCTTTGCAACGCGATGCGGCGCGCCGCCGCGGCCGCGTCCGCCGGACCGACGTACACCCTCTCGTCGAACCGCACGTCCACATAGTCGATGTCGGGCACGACCTGCCGTAGCGCCGGCGAGATTTCCAGATAGGTCCGGAGCCGCGCAACGAACCGCTCGGCGCCGAGATGCACGCGGACCGGATCCCCGTCCAGCAGCACGACCGCGTCATGCGGATTGGCGACGTCCACCTGCGAAATGCGCGCGGCAAGGCCGCTGTCCGCCTCCACTTGTGCGATCAGACGCGCGGCGAGCGCCGCTCGGCGCTCGTCGACCGCCGAGCTCTCTTCGCCTCCGCGGGCGGAGAACCCGTCGATGATCGGCAAATCGAGGTCGGAGAACCGGGGACCGAATTCATCGATCACATGCCCGGTGACGTCGATGAGATAGAGGCTCGAGCCGAACCTGCTCAGCCCGACCGGCTCCCGTTCTTCCAGTGTCACATGCACCGCCGAGGGCAGGACCCGGCGCAGCGCCGCCTCGCGGATCCATCCGGACGCGAGCAGGCTCGCGCGTCCCGCCTCGAGATCGGCGACCAGCAGATTCTCGCCGCGCAACGGCTCCATGAGGCCCGCGACCTCGCCGGCAGACAGGCGTTCGTTGCCTTCGACCGTGATCGTGTCGACACGGAGGACGTCCGCTTGGCGCAACCAGGCAAACGCCCAGGCGAGGCCGCCGGCCACGACCAGAGCCAGGCCCAGATGCACGACGAGCCCCCGACGGCGCGCAAACCACCGACGGCGTACCGGCTGCACGTAAGCGCGTCGAAACCGCGGTTCGGGACGAGCGTGCACCGCCATCACGCACCCCGCCCCTGGAGCAGCTCGACGAGACGCGGGGCCAGCCGCGCGATCGACCCCGCTCCGAGCACGGCTACCAGATCGCCCGCCGCCACCATTGCCCTCACGCGCGACGCGGCATCATCGAGGCTGGCGGCGATCTCGACGGGTATCCCGGAATGGCGCCGTACGGCCCGCGCGACGGCGGCCGCGTCGACGCCCTCCAGACGGGACTCGCTCGCCGCGTAGACCTCGGTGAGCAACAGGGCGTCCGCCTGCCCGAGCACCTCACCGAAACGGTCGAGCAGACGCGCCGTCCGTGAGTACCGGTGCGGCTGGAACACCACGATCACGCGGCGCGGAGACCCGAGTCGGGCGGTCTGCAGGACCGCCTGAATCTCCGTCGGGTGGTGAGCGTAGTCGTCCACGATCTCGATGCCGCCGGGCAGGTGGTGGCGAGCATGTCGACGGGCGGCCCCGGCGAAGCGGCGCAGGGCACCGGTTGCGGTTTCGGGAGGGACGCCCAGCCATGCCGCCGCGCCGATGGCCGCCAGCGCGTTGAGCAGGTTGTGGCGACCCGGAACCGCAAGGGTCAGTTCCACCTCGGCGCGCCGACCCCGGACGTTCGTGACCACCCGGGCCGTGGATCCCGACGGCCCGAGCTCCACTCGATCCGCGCGCACGCCCGAATGCGGGATCTCGATCCCGTAGGTCACGACGGGACGCGGGCAATGCGCCGCCACCCGAGCGACCTGGGGATCATCCGCACACGCCACCATGCAACCGCTCTCCGGCACGCTGGCCGCAAACGACCCGACCGCGCGAACGAGCGCGTCGAATCCCTCGTACGCCTCCAGGTGCTCGTCGTCCACGTTGGTCACCACGGCGATCTCGGGAGCCAGGTGCAGAAACGACCGGTCGCTCTCGTCGGCCTCGACCACCATGAACGGCCCACTCCCCCGCCGGGCGTTGCCCCCCAGAGCGTCGACCACTCCTCCGATGACCACTGTCGGATCCAGCCCCGCCGCCTCGAGAATCAGCGCCAGCATGGACGTGGTCGTGGTCTTGCCGTGGGACCCGGCCACGGCGACGGCCCTTTTCCGCTTCGTGAGCTCCGCCAACATCGCACCGCGACCGACGATGGGAATGCGCCGGCGCTCCGCCTCGACGAGCTCCGGGTTGTCCGGCGGCACCGCCGACGAGACCACGACGACGTCCGGCGCCCCGACGTGTGCCGCCGCATGTCCTTCCGCGACCCGAATGCCGATCGAACGGAGTCGCGCCGTCGCCCGCGAGGTCTCGAGGTCGGACCCGCTCACCTCATAGCCCGCGCCGTGCAGCAACTCCGCGATGCCGCTCATGCCAATGCCACCAATGCCCACCAGGTGGATCCGTCTGACTCGTTCGAGCACACGGTCCCTATCTCTCCGCGCCGGCAACCGCCCCGGCGCATCCCATGAGCTGCTCCGCCCGCTGCAGCACCCTGTCCGCCGCATCCCGCTTCGCCAGGCGCCCCGCCGCCGCGGACATGGCCGCGCGGCGCTCCCGGTCCCCCGCGAGAGCAATCATCCGGGGCGCAAGACACCGTTCGAGATCGACCTCTTCGATGACCTCCGCGGCGCCGGCCGCAACGAGCACCGCAGCGTTCCGGCGCTGGTGGTCGTTGGCCGCCGTCGGCAACGGAACGACCACCGCCGGCAGGCCGGCCGCCGCCACCTCCGCCAGCGTCGTCGCTCCCGCGCGGCAGATCACCAGATCGGCTGCGCGCATTTCCTCGTGCATGATCTCGAAGAAGGCCGCCACCCGGGCATTCACACCGGCCTGACGGTAGGCCGCGCGAACGCGGTCGAGATCGTGCGCTCCCGTCTGGTGGATGATGCGTACGCCGCCGGGCGCCGCAGCCAGTACGCCGGCGGCGCCGGCCAGCGCGACGTTCAGGGCATGCGCCCCCTGCGATCCGCCGAGGACGAGCACCGTCGACGGACCGGTCCGTCCGGCCCGCTCCACGTTCGCAACGTCGAAGAACCCCTCGCGGACGGGGTTGCCGCTCAGGAACGCCTTCGCCCCGAAACAGGACGAGGTCGTCTCGAACGAGACGGCCGCCGCCCGCACCAGAGGCGCGAGCATCCGATTGGTCATGCCCGGCACCGCGTTCTGCTCCATCACCATGGTCGAGCGCCCCGCCAGCGCCGCCAGCAGCACCACCGGCCCGGCGCTGTAACCGCCGAGTCCGATGACCAGATCCGGACGGGCCCGGCGCAGCACGCGCGCCGCGTCGCAGAGCGTGAGCGGCGCCATCCCGACGGTCCGGGCGACGGCGAGCGGTGACTTGCCCACGAGCCCCGTCGTGCGGATCGGTTCGAACGGGAACCCCTCGCGCGCCAGAGCCCGCTCCTCGATGCCCCGGCCCGTTCCGACGAACACTACGTACGCTTGCGGATGGCGCCGGACGAGCGCACGCGCCACGGCGATGCCGGGAAAGAGATGGCCGCCGGTGCCGCCGCCCGCGAACATCACCCGGGGCGCGCCCGTTCCGGCGGCCCGGTTCCCACGTCTCGCGATCCGCCTCTCGTCCATCGCCAGGGTCAACGTCTGAGCGCCGCATGCTGCGATACGTTCAGGAGGATTCCCATACCGATCAGCCCGATCAGGAGCGACGACCCGCCGGCGCTGACGAACGGCAGCGGAATCCCGGTCGTCGGCAGCAGTCCGAGCACTACGCTCATGTTGATGAATGCCTGCATGGCGACCATCGTCGTGAGCCCGATCGCCAGGAACGCACCGAACCGGTCGGGCGCATGGCAGGCGACGAGCAGACCGCGCCAGGTGATGATCGCGAAGCACAGCAGGATCACCGTTGCGCCAAGCAGTCCCGTTTCCTCGGCAATGACGGCATAGATGAAGTCCGTATGCGGCTCGGGCAGGAAATGCAGCTTCTGCAGCCCGCGCATCAGTCCCAGGCCCACCAAGCCGCCGGTGCCGACCGCGATCTGCGACTGAATGACCTGAAACCCGTCTCCCAGCGGGTCGGCCCACGGATCGAGGAACGCCAGCAACCGCCTCATGCGATACGGCGCGCTCGACAGCACGAGGTACAGGGCCGGCGCCAGCACGAGCGCCGCTCCGACCACGTAGCGGTAGCTGAGCCCCGCGACGAAGACCATCGCCGCCACGATCACGACGACGGTAAGCGCCGTGCTGAAGTCCGGCTGCAACAGGATGAGTGCGGCGAGGCAGGCCGTGAGCCCGCCTATCGGCAGCAACGCGTAGAGGGCGTCGTTGACCCGGTCCATCCGCCGCTCGAGTTGCGCCGCCGCGAACATGATCAGGGCAATCTTGGCGAGCTCCGACGGCTGCACGCCGAATCCCGCGATGCCGAACCAGCGGCGGGTTCCGTTGATCGGGTCGCCGAACAACACGGCGACGAGAGCCAGCAGCGTGACGCCGACCGCCGTCGACAGGACGGCCGGCTTCTTCAACCGCCGGTAGTCGACGCGCATGACGCCCCAGAGCAGTCCGAACCCCATGACGGCCCACATCACCTGCCGGAACAGAAAGTGGTACGGCCGCGCGTAGCGATCCATGGCGAGCAGGGCCGACGCGCTGTAGACCATGATGACGCTCGCACTCAGGAGCGCGAGCGTGGCGAAGAAGAGCAACTTGTCGGGCTTGAGTTTCCGCGCCATACTCGCCACCTGCGATGGTCGTGTCGCAAGGCCTAAAGTTCGCGGCCGGTCGACCCGAAACAGGGGTTACGCGATCACGTGAGCGGTCAGCAGTCATCAGTCAGACCCGGGTGGAGACACCAGCCTCGCAGGCAAGGGATAGCCTGCGCTCCCAGCGGCCAGCTCTTCACCGCGCAAACCGACTGATGACTGCTCACTGCTCACGTCCGTCACTCTCCGAAACCGGCGACCCGAGCGCCGCCACCGCATCCCTGAACGCCGCGCCTCGAGCGGCGTAGTCCCGATACATGTCGAGGCTGGCGCAAGCCGGCGCCAGCAGCACGGCGCCGCCCGGGCGGCAGCGCGCCGCGGCCAGCCGTACCGCCTCATCCATCGTCTCCGCCTCGAGCACGTCGACCTCCGGCTCCAGCGCGCGTCGCACGCGGGGTCGCGCCTCGCCGATGGCCACCACCGAGGCGCTCCGCGCCGCCAGTACGGAGCGCAGGTCCTCGAACCGCCCGCCCTTGAACCGGCCGCCGAGGATCACCACCAACCCCGGACCGAAGCACTCGATCGCGGCGCGCGCCGCGACAACGTTGGTTGCCTTCGAGTCGTTCACGAAGCGGACGCCGGCGCTCTCCCCCACGAACTCCAGGGTGTGCTCGAGGCCGCGGAAGGAACCAACGGCCCGCGCCATCGCGCCGGCGTCAATCCCCACCAGGGTGCCGACGGCCGCCGCCGCCGCGATATCGCTGAGCAGGTGGCGCCCGGGGACTCGGACCGCGGACATCGGCACCAGGCACTCGTCCCCGTCGGCCGAGCGACGCGCGATACCGTCCGCGGTGACCTGCACACCCTCGGCCAATGGCGTCTCCACGGCGAACCTGAGCGCCCGTGCCCGACCGGAGCGTGCAATCCGGAGCACGTGCGGGTCGTCGGCGTTGATCACCATCTCGTCGTCCGGCGTCTGGTTCGCGAACAGCCGGGCCTTCGCGCCGGCGTACTCCTCGAAGCTCGCATGCCGGTCCAGATGATCCGGCGACAGGTTCAGGCACACCGCTATCCAGGGACGAAACGTCTCGGTGAGCTCGAGCTGAAAGCTGCTGACCTCGACGACGTGCACGACGTCCGGCGTCGAGCTCTCGACCTGGCTGCTGAGCGCCACGCCGATGTTGCCCCCGACGATCGCGCGGCGTCCGCCGGCTTCCAGCATCCGACCGGTCACAACCGCGGTGGTCGACTTCCCCTTCGTTCCGGTCACCGCCACCAGACGCCCCCGCAGCCAACGGGCCGCCAGCTCCACCTCGCTGATGACCGGGACTCCCCGGCGACGCGCCGCGGCAATCTCCGCCACCCGCGGGGAAACGCCGGGGCTCAGCACGATCAGGTCGGCGGCCCGCAGCGTGGCGTCTCGATGTCCACCGCTCTCCAGCACGATGCCGTCGCCCGCGAGGCTCTCGGCCTGGGCAATCCTCGGGCCGGCCTCGCTCAACGTGACGCGGGCGCCGCGACGGGCCAGCAGCCGGGCGGCGGCAAGCCCGCTACGGCCAGCGCCGACCACGACGACACGCGAGTCCACGACCGAGAAATGCGTCATCGCAGCTTCAACGTCGTCAGGCTGAACAGCGCGAAGACCACCGCGGCAATCAGGAACCGGGAGATGATCTTCGGCTCGCTCCACCCGATCTGCTCGTAGTGGTGATGCAGGGGCGCCATCCTGAACACGCGCCGGCCGGTGAGCTTGAACGACCCGACCTGAACAATCACCGACAGCGCTTCGAGGACGAACACCGCACCCACGATGGGCAACAGCAACTCCTGCTTGATGAGTAGCGCGACGGTCCCGAGCGCGCCGCCGAGCGCGAGCGAGCCGACGTCGCCCATGAACACGTCCGCCGGATACGAGTTGTACCAAAGGAACCCGAGCCCGGCGCCAACGAGGGATCCGCAGAAGATCGTGAGCTCGCCCGCCGGCGGAAACCGCACCAGCAGCAGGAATTCGGCGATGGCGGCATGGCCGCTCACGTAGGTCAGGGCCGTGAACGCGCCGGCCGCCACCGTGAAGATGCTGATTGCGAGACCGTCCAGCCCGTCCGTCAGGTTCACGGCGTTCGATGAGAACACCAGGACCAGCACCGCGAACGGGACGTACAACCAGCCGATGTCCGGCGTGAACTGCTTGAAGAACGGGAAGATGATCTCGCTGCTGTAGAGATCGCTGTGCGTCAACTGCAACAACGACAGACCGACCGCGGTCGCGACCGCGCTCTGGGCGATGAGCTTGCCCCGGACCGACAGGCCGCGGTGCGAGCGACGCGCGATCTTGAGCCAGTCGTCGGCGAACCCGATGGCGCCGAAGGCGGCGGTCGACAACAGGGCGATCTGCACGTAGACGTTGGTCAGGTCCGCCCAGAGCAGGGTCGGCACGAACGCCCCCGCCAGGAGCAGCAGCCCTCCCATCGTGGGCGTGCCCGCCTTGTCCTTGTGCGTCGGCGGCCCGTCGTGCCGGATGATCTGACCGATCTGCAGCGCCCGCAGCCGGCGGATCGTGACCGGGCCCAACACGAGCGTCACCGTAAACGCCGTCAGGCTCGCGGCGGCGGTCCGGAAGGTGATGTACTGGACGACGTTCAGCAGGCTGAAGTCCGTGTGCAGCGGATAGAGCAGGTGATACAGCATCACGCATGCTCCGCCTTCAGTCGGTCGGCCACGCGATCGGCACGGACGCCGCGCGACCCCTTGACCAGCACGAGATCGCCCGCCCGGACGAGCGCGGCGGTCAGCGAAGCTGCTTCGTCGCTCGTACCACAGGTCACGGCGCGGCCGGCGCTCATACCGGCCGCGCGGGCGCCTTCCGCCAGCGCCTCGGCGGCGGGGCCGCCGATGGCCACGAGCACGTCGAACCCGGCCTCCACCGCCAGACGGCCGCAGGCGCGATGCAGCAACCCCGCGCGGGGTCCGAGCTCGAGCATCTCGCCCAGAACCGCGACGCGGCGCCGGTGCCCTCTGTCGCTCCCCAGCGACCGGAGCACCTGCTCGAGCGCCGCCGGGTTGGAGTTGTAGGAATCGTCGACCACCGTCACCCCCTGGGCCAGGCGGAGCACCTCGCCACGGCGGGGCGGCGGTGCGAACGCCGCCGCCTCGCGCAGCATCGCCTCCACCGGGACCTGGAACAGAAGGGCAACCGCGATTGCGGCGACCACATTGGCCACCTGACCCGCTCCGAGCAGTCGGGTGCTCAGGCCGCCGCCGCCGACGGGTGTCTCGACCGCCGCCCGCATGCCGTCGATTCCGCGATCGTCGACCTCCGTGGCTCGAACGTCGGCCTGCGTGTCGACTCCGAAGGTGGTCACGCCGCCTGGAAACCCGCCGATTCGCTCCATGGCCAGTGTGTCCCCGGCGTTCACGACCAGGTGGTCACGCGCGGTCGCACCGTCGAGAATCTCCGCCTTGGCGTCGGCGATCCCCTCTATCGAAGGAAATGACTCGGCATGGACCTCCGCCACGTTCGTCCAGACGCGGACGTTCGGCTCGGCGATGCCGACCAGGGTATGAATCTCGCCTGCATGGTTCATGCCGAGCTCGACCACCGCCACCTCGGGGCGGCGCCTGAGCGCCAGCAGCGACAGCGGGAGGCCGATGTGGTTGTTGAGGTTGCCTTCGTTGCGGAGCACGTCGTGGCGCGTGCCGATGAACGCCGCCGTCAGCTCCTTGGTCGTCGTCTTGCCCACGCTTCCGGTAATCGCCACGACCTTCGCGCCCGAACGACGCCGGACGTCACGCGCGATCGACTGGAGCGCATGCGTGGTGTCTTCCACGACGATGGTCGCCGGGGCGACCCCGCTCGCCCCGGTGACCGGCGCCGCCGCAGCGTCGCTGACGATCACGCCCGCCGCTCCTCTACCGACTGCCTCGGCGATGAAGTCGTGACCGTCCAGCCGGTTGCCCCGAATCGCCAGGAAGACGTCGCCCGGACGGATACGCCGGCTGTCGATGGAGATGTCTCCCAACTCGACATCCGGGAGGCCGGCCACCAGCCGCCCTCCGGCCGCGAGGGCCAGTTCCCCCGCCCGCACCACCGCCGTTCCTTGATCCGGCACCTGTCTGTCATCCCCCTGACGGCCGCCCGCTCCGTGCGTCGAGCGCCGCGCGCGCCACGACGACGTCGTCGAAGGGCACCGCGCGCGATCCGATCACCTGGTAACGCTCGTGCCCCTTGCCCGCTATGACGACCACGTCGCCGGCCCCCGCGTCGTCTATCGCGCGGCGGATCGCCGCCGCCCGCTCCACGATCGCCAGATGCGGAGTGTCGGAACGACCGAGGCCACGCTCGATGTCGTCGATGATGGCTTTCGGATCCTCCGACCTGGGGTTGTCCGACGTGAGAATCACCGCGTCGCTCAGGCGGGTCGCCACCACCCCCATCAACGGCCGCTTCGTGGCGTCCCGATCGCCGCCGCAACCGAACACCGTGACGATCCGGCGCCGGGCGAACTGGCGCACGGTTTCCAGCAATCCCCGCAACGCGTCGTCGGTGTGCGCGGAGTCGACGATGACGATCACGTCGTCGTCCTCCGAAGACACCGTCTGCATACGACCCGGCACCACGGTCAACGCGCGTACCCCGGCTGCGATACCGGCGAACGGCAGGTCGAGAGCCACGCCCGCGGCCGCCGCGGCGAGCACGTCGTAGGCGGCGGCGCGACCCGGCAACCGCGACTCCAGCAGCAACGATCCACGCGGGGTGCGCGCCTCGATGACGGTCCCGTCGGCCCGCAACTCCAGGCGGACGGGCATGCAGTCCGCCGTCCGATCCAGGGCGTAGGTCACCGGCCGCGACACCTGCCCCGCCAGGCGAGCGCCGCGCGGGTCGTCGAGGTTGACCACGGCCGGAGCCCCATCCGGCAACAAGTCGAAGAGCCGCCGCTTCGCGGCGAAATAGCTCTCCATGTCGCCGTGAAAGTCGAGATGGTCGCGCGTCAGGTTCGTGAAGACCGCGGCTGCGAACCGGACGTGTTCGACCCGTCGCAACGCCGTGGCATGGGAAGAGACCTCCATGGCGCAGGCCCGTGCGCCCCGATCGCGCATCGCCGCGAGCAACGCGTGGACCTGCGGGGCCTCCGGCGTGGTGTGCACCGCCGGTTGCTCGGCGTCGTCGCCGCCGATCCGGTTCGAAATGGAGCTGATGCGCCCGGTCACCATCCCCGCGTGCGCGAAGATCGATTCGAGGAGCCACGTCGTGGTGGTCTTGCCGTTGGTGCCGGTGACGCCGACGACCTGCAGGTCGCGACTCGGATCGCCGTGGAAGGCCGCGGCGAGTGCGGACAGCGCGGCGCGGGCATCCGGCACGCGGACCCAGGGCAGCGGCGCCGTGGCCGGCGGTTCCACCTCGGCGACGACGAGCGCCGCGCCGCGCTCTACCGCGTCGTCGACGAAATCGGCGCCGTCGAAGCGCTGCCCCGGGACGGCGACGAAGACGCCGCCCGGAGTGACGTCACGCGAATCGAAATGGACGCCGGTCACCGGAGACTCCAGACGCGCGTCCGGAACCGTGGGGCCGCCGACGCCGGCGTCAGCGAGCAATACCCCGCAGGACATCCCGCGATCGACGTTCCCAACCGCGGCCTTTTCGTCGACCATGGTCATGGCCCCAGCGCCTCGGCGTCGTCGGCCGGCGGCGCATACCGCTGCAGCCAGACAGTGACGGTTGCGCCCGGGTCGACGGCCTCTCCCGCCGCCGGCACGTGGCGCGCCACCGCTCCGTCGCCGTTGAACTCCGCTCGCAGACCGATGCGGCCGAGGACTTCGACAGCCTGCCGAGCGCTCAGCCCACGCAGATCGGGTATCGATCCCGCATCCTCGGAGGCGACCGCAGAGCGGGCCGGAAGCGGTGCCCCGGCGGACTCCGACCAGGCGGCCGCCCGCAGGTCAGCATCCCGCGCGGGCGCGGAGCGCGCAACCAGCGGCGGTCGGGTCGAGTCCTGCGTGCGCGGCACCCGGAGGTACCGCAGGGCCGCCTCGGCGATACGCTGAAAGACCGGCGCCGCCGCCGCGCCGCCGGTGTATGCCCGCTGGCGGATGCCGTTGATCATGGCGGTGCGCGGCGTGTCCAGCATGACCAGGACGACGAACCGCGGGGCATCCGCCGGTACGAATCCGACGAACGAGGCATTGTGGTCGGTGTGCGAATAGCGACCGTCGATGAGCTTCTCCGCCGTGCCGGTCTTGCCGGCGACCGCATAGCCGGGCACTCGGGCGCGACGGGCCGTTCCGCGCTCGGCGACCTGCGTCATGATCCCGGTCAGCGCAGCCGCCGTCTCCCGCGAGATCGCGCGCCTGATCACCCGTCGCTCCGACTGCACCCGGCCACCGTTGCGGGCCACCGTGCGAACGACACGAGGCTCGAGGAGCTCGCCGCCGTTCGCCACCGCGGCGAAGGCAGCCGCCATCTGCAACGGGGTGACGGCAATCTGGTACCCCATGGCAATGGACGCTATCGCCCGATCGTTGAGCGTCTCGGCACTCCAGACGAGGCCCGCGCTCTCTCCCGGAAAGTCCCGTGACAGTGCGCGCCCGAAACCGAACCTGTCGACGTACCGGCTGAGCCGCTCCGGTCCCAGGCGCAATCCGACCAGGATGGCCCCGACGTTGCTGGACTTGACGATCACGTCCGTGAAGCTCAGCGGGCCGTAGGTGGTGAAGTCATGGATCCGGTTGCGGCCGATCCGGATGAAGCCGGCGCTCACGTCGAACACTTCGTCGGGTTGGACGGCATCCTCCTCGAAGGCCGCCGCGGCGGTGACGATCTTGAAGGTCGAGCCCGGCTCGTACACGTCCTGCACGGCGCGGTTGCGGCGCTGCGCGGGCGTTGCGGCGCCGAACACGTTCGGATTGAACGACGGCGCGCTGGCGAGCGCCAGCACCTCGCCGGTGCGCGGATCGAGCATCACGACCGCCCCGGCATCCGCGTCGTAGGTTCGAATCCCCGCCCGTAGCTCGCGCTCCGCGATATGCTGGAGATGCTTGTCGATGGTCAGCTCGACGGTCGCGCCGGCAGTCGGCGGCCGGTCGATGCGGCTGAAAGCGCGCCGGCGGGCATCGGTGTGGACCAGGATCTGTCCCGCCCGGCCGCCGATCTCCGAGTCATAGGTCGACTCGATCCCGCTCAAGCCCTGGTTGTCGAGCCCGACGTAGCCGATGAGGTGCGCCGCGAGCTCGCGGCCGGGGTAGTAGCGCCGGTCTTCGGTGAGGAATCCGACGCCGTCCAGCCCCAGGGCCGCCACGCGCCGCGCCTCTTCCGGCGACACCTTGCGCTGGACGTACGCGAAGTCCCTGGGGCGCCGGAGACGGCGCGCCAGGTCGTCCCGCCCGGCCCCGGCGCAGTCGTCGAGGGCGCCGCAGATCGCACTCGCAGTCGCTTCGAGCTCTTCGTCCTCGATTCTGGAGGGCACGGCGTATACGGCGCCGGTGTCCGGGTCGATCCCCGCGGAGGCCAGTCCCAGAGCCGCCACGCGCCGCGCTTCCTCGGAAGACGGGTCGGACTTCAGCAGGGCGAAGCTCCTGCGACGGTGGAGACGACGTTCGAGGGCGTCCCGGTCCACCCGCGTGCATTCGTTCAACGCGTTGCAGAGGGCGCGGGCGGTGGCTGCCGGCTCATCGATGTCGGTAGGCACGGCGTAGACCGTGTCGGCGTCGACGCTGTACGCAAGCACGCGCCCGTTCCGATCCAGAATCTCGCCGCGCTTCGAATGCACTTCGATGGTCCGCCGCTGCTGGCTTCCCGCCCTCGCAACCAGCTCCGCGTGCTGCACGACCTGCAGATGCACGAGCCTGGCCTCGATGGCGACGACCCAGATCGCGAACGCCCAAGCCGCCACCAGCACGCGACGTTTCAACGTGTCGCGCCACTCCGGGCGCGGCGCATGCGCCGCGGCGCGCCGGCGCCGCGTGCTCCGCCTGCCCCAGGGCGGCCTAATAGAGTCCGCGAGTCGGCTCACCCGACACCTCCTGCCGCGTCGCCACGATCGACGACTCCGGCACCTCCGGCACCGCTTCGCCCACCACCCGTTCCACGAGCAACTCGCGGCCGCCGGCCGGGACGACCATGTGCAGTTGCCCGATCGCGACGCGCTCGATGCGGGCCGGCGAGCGGAGGGTCTCGATCTCCAGACGGAGATGGCGGTTCAGCTCCTGCTGCCTGGCGTATTCCTGGCGCATCTGTTCGGTGCGGTAGCCATGCTGCAGCAGCTCGAAGTGCTGCCAGACCGAGAACAGCAGAACGGCAACCAGCGAGACGGCCAGGATCAGCGACCCCCGCAACTCGCGTTGTCGAACGCCGTCCAGCTCGCGCACGATCGGGGCGTTGCGAATCTGCGGGGAAACGAGATCCGCGAAATCCTCGTGGGTCATGCCAGCCTCTCGGCGGCGCGCAGCTTCGCGCTGCGCGCACGGGGATTCCGGGCCACCTCGCCCGCGGAGGGACGCAACGGGCGTCTGGTCAGCACCCTGATGGCGGCGCCGGCTTCACGCTCGAATCGGCGCAACGCCCGCTTGACGATGCGATCCTCCAGCGAATGAAAGGTGATGACGGCCAGCCGCGCCCCGGTCCGCAGGCGCCGGCAAAGCGCCAGCAGCCAGGCGTCCAGCCCGTCGAGCTCGCGGTTGACCCAGATTCGCAGCGCCTGGAAGGTGCGGGTGGCGGGATGGATGCGCCGGCGGCCCCGGTAGGGCACCGCACGGCGGACCGCCTCCGCCAGTTGACCGGTGGATGTCAACGGCGCGCAGGCGCGCGAGGCGACCAGGCGCCGGGAGATGCGCCGCGCGTAGCGATCCTCCCCGTACTGGTGGATCACGTCGGCGAGCTCCGACTCGGGCGTGTCGCGCAGGAGGTCGGCGGCCGTCGGGCCGGTCGAACGATCCATCCGCATGTCGAGCGGTTCGTCGCGCCGGAAGCTGAAGCCGCGTCCGGCGCCGTCGAGCTGCAGCGACGAGATTCCCAGGTCGGCGAGGGCGCCGCCGTCGATGTCGCCGATGCCGCGCTCGGCGAGCGCCGCATCCAGGTTGCGGAAGTCGGAGTGGACGAGCTCGACACGGTCGGTCCAGCTCGTCAGCGTCCGCGCGGCCGCCGCCAGCGCCTCACCGTCCCGGTCGAGCCCCAGCACGCGATCCGCGCCGCCTTCCAGGAGCGCGCGGGCGTGGCCGCCGCCTCCGACCGTGCAGTCGACGAACAGGCCGCCGCGCGCCGGATCGAGGACGGTCACCACCTCCGCCGCCATGACCGGTTCGTGCGTGACCATCGGACTCTGCGTCATGCCGCCCCACTCAGATGCCGTAGTCCGCCGCGAGCGTGCCGAGTTCCTCCGGCGTGAGCGGGTGATCGCTCTGCCGCTTGCCGATATGCTCCTTGTTCCAGACTTCGAGGTGATTGCCCAGCCCGAGGACCATCACCTCCCCGACTATCTCCGCCTGCTCCCGGAGCAAACCCTGAATCAGGACGCGCCCCTGCTTGTCGAAGGCCGCCTCCTGCCCGTAGTAGTTGACCGCTTCCTTGTACCGGCGGACCCTGGGATCCGATGAGGGAGCCTGTGCGAGCTGCGCCTCCATGTCGGTCCAGACGCGCAGAGGGTAGATGAACGCGGCCTTGCCGTCGGTGCTCGTCACGAACACGTCGTCGCCGTACTGCGCCGCGATTGCCGACCTGAAGACCGTCGGCACCTTCAGCCTCCCCTTGTCGTCGATCTTCGCGGGCCTGTTCCCTCTCACCTGTCTGCTCCACTACAGTCCAGTTAAATCCCTCACAGGCCACTTTAGTCCACACACGAATCCTAGGGGACCACTTTCCCCTTGTCAACGGGTGAATCGCCGTTTCGCGATGGATGTGCGACACTTTCCGGCGACGATGCTGCGCGCCGGCCTGATCGGGCTCGCTTCGGCGGGCAAGTCGACTCTCTTCCAGCTCCTCACGCGGGCGGCCGACACGGGCGGCCGTGCCACCGGTCGGGACGACGCGGCCATGGGGCTGGCGCGCGTGCCCGATCCCCGCCTCGACCGCCTGAGCGCGATGTTCTCGCCACGGAAGCACACGCCGGCCACGGTGACCTTCGTCGACATGGCGACCCGGCGCGGCGGCGGCGCCGCGACGCTGGTCGACGTCGCGCCGTACCGCACGGCCGATGCGCTGCTCCACGTCGTCCGCGCGTTCCGGGACGACGCGGTTCCGCATCCGGCGGAGTCCGTCGATCCCGGGCGTGACGCCAGGACCCTGGAAGACGAGCTGATCCTGGCCGACCTCGGGGTGGCCGAGCGCCGCATCGAGCGGATCGAGAAGGACCGGAGCAAGGGCGCGTGGAAGGGTGACGCGGCCGAGCTCGACGTCCTGCGACGCTGCGCGGGCGTGCTCGAGGCCGGCACGCCGCTACGGGCGCTCGAGCTCGATCCCGCGGACGCCAGGCGGCTTCGCGGCTTCCAGTTCCTCTCCGCCAAACCGCTCCTGCTCGTCGTCAACGTCGACGAGGCGGACGCGGGCATCTCGACCGAGGACGCGGTGCGCGCGGCCGGCCTCGACGGATTCGTTCACGGACCCGCGGTGCGGGCGCTGACCGTCTGCGCGAAGATCGAGCTGGAGATCGCGGAGTTGGAGCCGGAGGATGCGGCGGCCTTCCTGACCGATCTGGGCCTGCGCGAGACCGGGCTCGACCGCGTGATCCGCGGCGCCTACGAGTTGCTCGGCTACGTGTCCTTCTTCACCACCGGCGAAGACGAGTGCCGCGCGTGGTCCATCCCGGCGGGCACCGTCGCGCAGGACGCGGCCGGAGAGATCCACTCGGATCTGGCCCGGGGCTTCATCCGCGCCGAGGTGGTCGCCTGTGAGCGCCTGGTGGCCCGCGGCTCCCTCGCCGCCTGCCGCAGGCACGCCGAGGTGCGGCTCGAAGGCAAGGACTACGTGGTCCGCGACGGCGACGTCATCAACGTCCGCTTCGCCACATGACTCCCCCGGAGTCGACGCCCCCGCCCCCGCCTGGAACGGCCGCAGCCTCGGCCACGACGCGGCTCGCCAGGTCCGCCGGCGTGGTGGGAGCGGCGACTCTGACCAGCCGCGTCCTCGGGCTCGTCCGCGACCAGGTGCTCGCGTATCTGTTCGGCGCCGGCAACGCCATGGACGCCTTCAACGTGGCGACGCGAATCCCCAACCTCCTGCGGGATCTGTTCGCCGAGGGCGCGATGAGCGCCGCGTTCGTGCCCGCCTTCATGCGCCGTCTGACGCACGCCGGGCGGGCGGAAGCCTGGCGGCTCGGCAATCAGCTTCTGAACGCGCTCGTGGTGGTGACCGGCGCGTTCGTCCTCTCCGGCATGCTCTTCGCGGAACCGCTCGTGCGACTGCTCGCCGGCTCCTACGCCGAAGTGCCCGGCAAGCTGGAGCTGACGGTGTTCCTGACGCGCCTGCTGCTGCCCTTTCTGACGCTGGTGGCGGTCGCCGCGGCGCTGATGGGCATGCTGAACTCGCTCAACCGCTTCTTCGTGCCGGCCCTCTCGCCCGCGATGTACAACGTGGGCATCATCGTGAGCGGCGCACTGCTCGTTCCGCTCATGCCCGGGCTCGGGCTCGATCCGATCGTCGCCATTGCCATCGGCGCGCTGCTGGGCGGGGTCGGCCAGGTCGCGCTGCAGGTTCCCGCCCTCCACCGCGAGGGATTCCGATACCGGGCGGCCCTCGACCCGGCCGATCCCGGACTGCGGCACATCCTCCGGCTGATGGGACCCGGCACGCTCGCCGGCGCGGCCGTCCAGATCAACCTGTTGGTGAACATGGTGCTGGCCACCGGACAGGGCACGGGTGCCGTTTCCTGGCTGGGCTATGCGTTTCGCGTGATGTACCTGCCGATCGGCCTGTTCGGCGTCTCGATAGCCGCTGCGACGCTTCCGGTCGTCTCGCGCCACGCCGCGCGCGAGGAGATCGACGGCATCCGCGACGCCGTCTCACGGGCGCTCCGCCTCATGCTGGTCGTCAACGTCCCCGCTACGGTCGGCCTCATCGCGCTCGGCGCACCGGTCGTGCAACTCATCTTCGAACGCGGCAGCTTCACGCCGGAGGACACGGCCGCCACGACCGCCGCGCTCTTCTTCTATGCCCCCGGGCTCGCGGGCTATTCGGCCGTCCGCATCGCGGTCCCCTGCTTCTACGCACTCGGCAGCAGCGTCACTCCGACAGCGATCAGCATGGCCGCCGTGACCCTGAACATCGCGCTCAATCTCCTGCTCGTGGATCTGATGGGATACCGCGGGCTGGCGCTCGGCGCCTCGATCGCCGCCCTGGCCAACGCGGTCACCCTCCTCGCGGTGCTGCGCCGGCGGCTCCACGGTCTCGATCTGGGCCGGGTACTCACGGTCTTCGCGAAGATCGCCGTCGCATCGGCGGCCATGGGAGGCGCGGCCTGGATGACGCATGCGCTGCTGCTGGAAGCCTGGCCCGGCGCGGAGCTGGTCACGCGCCTGGGCAGGGTCTGCACGAGCATCGCGGTCGGCGGCGCCGTGCTGGCGGCCGCTGCGCTGATGCTCAGGATTCGAGAGCTCGAACAGGTGGGACGGCAGGTGCTGGCCCGCCTGGCTCGCAACCGCTAGCGCGACCCTGCGGTCGCGTTGGGAGTCTCGCCGACGCGAAACTGCTGCGGCACGGTCGCTCGCGGTCCGCCGGAGCGACTCCCGGCAGCCGAATCCGGCGCATCGGCCCCTGAGAATGGTACGATGGGCGCGATGCGACCGATGCACTACGGCGGCAGCCACTACTCCTTCGGACCCGGCCTGATGACGCCCGCGGTCAAGATGCTGCTGTGGGCCAACGTCGGTCCGTTCCTGCTGACCGCGCTCGCCCCGTCGCTCTTCTACTCGATCGCCGGCGTCTTCGGACTGACGCCGCAGGCGGTCCTCACCCGGTTCTGGATCTGGCAGCCGGTCACCTACATGTTCTTGCACGGCGGCATGGGGCACGTGCTGCTGAACATGCTGGTGCTCTGGATGTTCGGCGTGCAGTTGGAGCGGCTCTGGGGCTCCCGGTTCTTCCTGCGCTACTACTTCGTCACCGGCATCGGGGCGGGACTTTCGACCATCGCGGTGTCGCTGCTGCCGTTCGCTTTCGCCGATCCGACCTACGCTGCCGTGACGATCGGCGCCTCGGGCGCGGTCTACGGGTTGCTGATGGCGTTCGCGCTGATCTACCCGGAAACGCCCATCCTGATGTTCTTCCTCTTTCCCGTGCCGGCGAAGTACTTCGTGATGATCATCGGCGCCGTGGCGTTCCTGTCCGTGCCCCGCGGAGATGGGGTCGCGCACATCGCCCATCTCGGCGGGCTGCTGGTCGGCTTCCTGTACCTGCGGATGCGCGGCGCAGCGGCCGGTCGGATCGGCGGTGGACGGATGAGGCTGGGACGGATCGGCGTCATCGCCGACATCAAGTACCGCTACGTCAAGTGGAAGATGGCGCGTCTCCGGAAGCGCTTCGACGTCTACCAGGGCCGGGGCGGCCGGGATTGGGACGACTATCCGCGCGGCGACGGCAACTGGAACGACCGCGTGCATTAGCTACTGCGGCGGGTCACCGGCAGGACCGCGGCCGGTGGGCGCCAGCCACTCCGTCCGCACCGGACAGAAGAGATCGAGCGCGAACGTATCCGCCAGTGCCTCGGCCTGATGCCGCACCCCTGCCGGAATCACCAGTACCTCTCCCTCGTGCACGACGATCTCCTCGCCTCCGACCATGCAGCGCAGGGCGCCCTCGAGCACGTATTGCAACTGCTCGCTCACGTGCCGGTGCGCCGGCACGTGCGCACCCCGCTTCAGATAGACCTGCACCAGCATCTGCCGCTCTCCCGACACGATCTTCCGGGAGATCAGCTCCGTGACCTTGTCGAGATCGAGCGCGGCCCAACGATGAACGACGGCGTTCGACGGCATCGGTTCCTCCCCCGCGGCCTGGGTCACCTGATCGTAACTGTTGACAGGGAACGGTTTACGCCGCCCTCGCGAAGGGCCGCCGGGCCGCGGCCGCGTGATATAATCGAGAGTCGTGCACGATACTCGATCGAGCCGACTGTCGCCCGCACCCGCCCACCGCAAGGACTCCGCACCATGAAGGGACCAGCGCTCACGAACGAGCCTGCCGCCCGCGCAGCCCTCGCGGTCGGCGGCCCTGTCGGCGAGCTGTCGCGCGAGCGGTTCATCGGCTTCTACCGCACGATGCTGCTGTCGCGCCGTCTCGACGACCGGGAGCTGCAGCTCAAGAACCAGAGCCTCAGCTACTTCCAGATCAGCGGAGCCGGGCACGAGGCCGTGCAGGTGGCGGCCGGACTGGCCCTGCGGCCGGGCCGCGACTGGGTTTTCCCGTACTACCGCGACCGGGCGTTGTGCCTGACGCTCGGTCTGACGGCCCACGACATGCTGCTCAACGCCGTGGGCGCGAAGGACGATCCCAACTCCGGCGGCCGGCAGATGCCGACCCACTGGAGCTCGCCGACGTTGCGCATCGTGTCCCCCTCGAGTGCGTGCACCACGCAGTGCCTGCACGCGGTCGGCGCGGCCGAGGCGGGAGAGCTCCTGCCACGACTTCTCGGCATCGAATCCGATTCGTCTCCCCCCGACGGCGATGTCGTGCTCGTCTCGCTCGGCGACGGCCAGACGAGCGGGGGCGAGTTCTGGGAATCGCTCAATACGGCCTGCACGGGACGGCTTCCGGTCGTCTACCTGGTTGAGGACAACGGATACGCGATCTCCGTGCCGGTCGAGGTGCAGACGCCCGGCGGTGATATCTCGGATCTGATCGAGGCGTTCCCCGGCCTGCACGTCATCCGCGTCGACGGAACCGACGGCGTCGCCAGCTTCCGCGCCATGAGCGAAGCCGTGGCGTGGGCGCGGGGCCGTTCCGGCCCCGCACTGGTCCACGCGCACGTCACGCGTCCGTACTCGCACTCGATGTCGGACGACGAGCGTCACTACAAGAGCGCCGCCGAACGGGAAGCGGAGGCGGCGCGCGATCCTCTGCGCCGGTTCGCCGACTTCCTGGTGGCCGCCGGGCACGCGACGGAGGTCGAGCTCGACGCGGTCGCGGCCGACGTCGACCGCGAGGTGCAGGACGCATCGGACCGCGCCGTCGCCGCCCCGAAGCCGGATGCGTCGACGGCCGCGCTGTACGTGTACTCCCCGACGGTCGACCCGGCTTCCGACGCGTTCGAGGCCGCGGCCGCCCCGGCCCCATCCGGCACGCCGGAGACGATGGTCTCCGCCATCAACCGCACGCTCAAGGACGAGATGGCGCGCGACCCCCGTATCGTCGTCTTCGGCGAGGACGTCGCCGACGCCAGCCGTCCGGAGATCCTCTCCGAGGTAACCGGCAAGGGAGGCGTGTTCAAGGCAACGCTCGGACTGCAACGGGAGTACGGCCGAGAGCGAGTCTTCAATTCTCCGCTCGCCGAGGCGAATATCGTCGGACGGGCGATCGGCATGGCGGTGCGCGGTCTGAAGCCGGTGGTGGAGATCCAGTTCTTCGACTACATCTGGCCGGCCATGATGCAGATACGGGATGAGCTCTGCATGCTGCGCTACCGCTCGAACAACGACTGGTCCTGCCCGGTCGTCATCCGTGTCCCGATCGGCGGCTACCTGAAGGGCGGCGCCCTTTATCACAGTCAGTCCGGCGAGAGCATCTTTGCGCACTGCCCAGGGCTGCGCATCGCCTTTCCGTCGACCGCCGAGGACGCGGCCGGCCTGCTCCGTACGGCGATCCGGGCGGACGACCCGGTCCTTTTCCTCGAGCACAAGCACCTCTATCGCCAGACCTACAACAAGGGAATCTATCCGGGAGCCGACTACACGCTGCCGTTCGCGCGGGCCGCCGTCCGGCGGGACGGCGCCGACGTCACCGTGCTGACCTGGGGCGCTCTCGTACAGAGGTCGCTGCTGGCCGCCGAGCGCGCCAGCCAGGAGGGAATCGACGTTCGGGTGATCGACCTGCGCACGATCGTACCGTACGACTGGGAGGGCATCGCCGAAGCCGTGCGAGCGACCAGCCGGGTCGTGATCGCGCACGAAGACCAGTTGACGTGCGGTTTCGGGGCCGAGCTCGCTGCACGGATCGCCGACGAGCTGTTCGAGCACCTCGACGCCCCCGTCAAGCGCCTGGGGGCGTTGGACTGCCCGGTCGCCTACAGTCCCGTTCTCGAAGAGGCCATCCTGCCGCAGGCGGACGACGTGCTGGACACCATCAGAGCGACCGCTCGCTACTGACGAAGGAGACCCCGCTGGACCCACCGGCCCGTACCCGCGCGATCGCCAGCATCTGCCGGCTCGCCGGAGCGACGGCCCTGGCCTTGGCGTTCGCACCGCTCGTCACTCCCGCACCGGAGGCCTCGCACCACGTCGAGATCCTGCACTCCACCGGCGGTCTGCCACCGCACATCGTCGGCACGTTCCGTGAACCGAGCGTCTTCCAGCAGGCGCCCGACGGGCGGTACTTCGTGTTCGACCGGCGCGGGCATGCGGTCCATCGGATCGCCCCTGACCGCACCGTAACCACGCGGCTCGTACAGGTCGGTCCCGAAGACGGCCGGATCCTGGGCGCGAGCACGTTCGATCTCGGGCCCGGCTCCCGGTTCGTCGTCGCGGACGCGCCCGGCGGCCGGGAACGCGTCCAGATCTTCGATCTCGACGGCGGGCGCCTGGGCAGCTTCCGGCTGCCGGGTCGTGCCGCGCCGCGACTCACCCTCGGCCCGATCGTCCTGAACGGCATCGGCTCGCTGGAATTCACCGGCCGGTCGATGCTGATGAACCAGCCGGAGATCGGCGGACTGATCACCCGCTTCAGCCTGAACGGGCATCCGTACCAGACGTTCGGCTCCTTCCGCTCGACGGGTCACGAAGCCAATCGCGACCTGCATCTCGCCCTGAACAGCGGGTTGCCGCTCGCGGACCCGTTCGGCGAACACTATTTCGTCTTCCAGTCGGGTCGGCCGCTCTTCCGCAAGTACGACAGCGCCGGGACCCTGCTCTTCGAACGTCACATCGAAGGCGTCGAGCTGGATCCACTGATCAACGCGCTTCCGACGGTCTGGCCCACCCGCCCGGACGACCGCGGCCGGGAACTGCCGCTGGTTCCGCCCACGGTCCGCACCGCCGCGGTCGACCGTACCGGCAACCTGTGGGTCGCCCTGTCGACGCCGTTCCTCTACGTCTACGATCCGTCCGGCGAGAAGATTCGCACGGTCCGCCTGCAGGCGGCGGGCGTCGTGCACCCGTCGAGCCTGCACTTCCCGGACGAACGGCGGATGCTGGTCGCCCCCGGGTGCTACGAATTCACCGTGTGGTGACGGGGGCGGGAGCGGCCGATCCCTCCGCCCTCGTCAGCACCAGGCCGCCCAGCACGAGTACGGCGCCGCCGATGCGGGCAGCCCCGAGCGGCTCTCCCAGCCAGACGGCCCCGACCGCCATGGCGGCGACCGGCACGAGATTGGAGTAGACCGAGGTCCGGGCGCTGCCGAGTCTCTTGACGCCGGTGTACCAGATGATGTGCGCCACGGAGAGCGCCAGGAACCCCGAGACGACGAGCGCCACCCACGCCCAGCCGCTGACGGCTCCCCAGTCGAGCTCCAGCAGATCGGGCACCCCGAACGGCGCGTAGCACAGCGTGCCGACCAGCGTGGCGTAGGCCGACAACTGAAGCGGCGAGTAGCGTACCAGCAGCGCCCGCGATCCGGTCGTGTACCAGGCCCAGCACCAGAGGGCGACCAGCGTCATGGCGTCGCCGGTGAGCGTCGTCGGCGTGGCGCCGGCCCCCCGCCCGGCCACCAGATAGACGCCGGCCACGGCAAGCGCGACCCCCAGCCACTGACGCCCGCCGACCGCTTCCCGCCGCCGACTCAGCGCGTTGAGCGCCAGCACGGCGATCGGCATGCAACCGAGGATCAACGAGCTGTTGGCGACGGTAGTGCGCGCCAGACCGCTGACGAAAGCCAACTGATAGCCGCAATGGCCAACCGCGCCCAGAGCCACCAGCGCCGGCCAGTCGCGGCGGGCGGGAACCGCCTCGCCGGACAGACGCGAGGCGCACAGAAGCACCACACACGCCGTCGCGATCCGCAGTGCGTTGAACGCGAAGGCCGGAATCTCCTCGATGGCGGACTTGACGACCGAAAAGTTGCTGCCCCAGATCAGCACCAGGAGCAGCAGAAGCGCATCGAGCGGGGTCAGGCTGATGCGGAGCGTTCCGCGGCTCACCACGGGCGCCGTCCCGGCACCGCGGCGGAACGGATTGCCCCCGTGCGTTGCCTCATCGGTGGCCCCTTGGTATCATTGGCTGTTTGTTCGGTCGCGGAGGGCGGTCGCCATATCAGATTGCTTCGGCTGCAGGGCCGGCGGCCCTCGAAGCGCGCCGGTGGCGGGAAAGAGAATGCCCGGCGAGCGGGAGTCGTTCGTAGCCGGGTCCCTGCGGCATCTGCAAGACAATATCCGCAGGGCCGGACCGGCTGCAACGGCCAGCTATTCGTTGATTGGAGCCGTTCTCCTGCTCGGTGGCGGAGGACATCTGGTAGACCGCTGGCAGGGGACGGAACCCTGGGGGCTGCTGGCGGGTCTGTTGACCGGACTGGTCGTCGGGTTCTACGAGCTGGCGAAGACGGTCTGGAAGCCGTGACTGATGGGGACCGTCTGGATAGCGGCCGCGATTCTGGCCACTGGGAGCGCACTGCTGGCGCTGGTCGTGTCCGATGCGGCGGTCGAGATCATGCTCGGGCTGTTGGCCCCGCTGGTCGTCGCCCTTGGCTCGTGGAGACTGATGGAAAGCGCGCACCGACGCAGTCCGGAGCGCTTGTCGCGATTGATGGTTTATGCGTTCCTGGGGAAGCTCGTGTTCTTCGCCGTCTACCTGACCGTGACCGTCGGCGCCTTTTCGCTCGACAGGACGTGGTTCATCGGCGCCTTCGCCGTCTCGTTCGTGGTTCTGCACCTCACCGAGGCCGTGCAGTTGCAACGCCTGCAAGCCGGTTGACCGGACGAGACCGGAGCGGACCTTCCACCTGACGCATCCAGACTTCAACAGAAGCATGCAGCAACCCGACCACACCGAAGCGACGGAACAAGCCGCCGGACACGTCGAAGCCGCGGAACACGCCGGCGATCACGCCGCGGAAGGATTCAATGCAGGCGAAGTGATCATCGAGCACGTCGCGAACAGCTCGTTCGAGCACCCGATCCTGCATCTGCCGCCGCTCCTCGGCATCGACTTCTCGGTGACGAAGCACGTCTTCATGCTGCTCCTGGTGGCGACCGCGGTCTTCCTGCTGGTCACGACCGCCGTGCGGCGCTACCTGCGGCAGGACCGACTCGTACCGGGCGGCTTCATGAACGCCCTGGAGTTCGTCGTCGAGTTCATCCGGGACTCGATCGTACTGCCGAACGTGGGCGCGAAGTACGTCGGAACGTGGGCGCCGCTCGTGCTCACCTTCTTCTTCTTCATCCTGGGCGCGAACATGATCGGGCTGATTCCGATCTTCGAGGTGCTCGGTCTGATCGACCACTACGTGCTGCATACCGGCGAGCACTCGCTCATCAAGAACATCGTTCACGGCGGGACGACCGCTACGGGAAACTTCAACGTCACCGCGGCCCTTGCCACCATCACGTTCGTCTCGATCATCGTCGCCGGCAGCCTGGCCCACGGCTTCATCCGGCACTGGATCAACCTGGTGCCCCACGGACTCGCCTGGCCGCTCTACATTCTGCTGATCCCGATCGAGATCATGGGCATGTTCGTCAAGCCGTTTGCGCTCACGATGCGACTGGCCGCCAACATGACCGGCGGACACATCGCGATCCTGGCGATTCTGTCGTTCGTGTTCATCTTCACGGAGCAGTTCGGTTCCGCGGCCGGCATCGGGGTCGGCATCGTCGCCTCGATACCGCTTGCCGTCGGCATCAACGCACTCGAGATCATCATCGTCTTCGTCCAGGCGTATGTCTTCACGCTGCTGTCGGCCGTGTTCATCGGCATGGCCATCAACGTGCATCACTAGGGAAACGGAGGTTACCTGAATGGAAGAGCTTCACCTGCTCGGTGCGGGATTGGGACTCGGGATGATCGTGATCGGTGCGGGTCTGGGAATCGGCAGATTCGCCGCCGCCGCCGCCGAGGGTATCGCAAGGCAACCGAACGCCGCGGCGCAGATTACCGGCGCCATCAACCTGCCGCTGTTCTTGCTCGAAGGCGTCGCGATTCTGGCCGAGGTCTTCATTCTGATCCTCATGCTGTAGGAATCGGATCATGGACAATCCGCTCGTCCAGCTCGATCCGGGACTGTTCTTCTGGACCATAGCGGTCTTCCTGACGCTGCTGTTCCTGCTGAAGAAGTTCGCGTGGGGACCGCTCCTCGCGGCGCTCGAGGAACGGAAGGCCGGGATCCGCAAGTCACTCGACGACGCCGACACCGCCAAGCGCGAGCTGGCGGAGTTGCAGTCGACGACCAGCGCCCTCATCGGCAAGGCTCGCACCGAAGCCGACGCCATCCTGTCGGAGGCACGGGCGGACGGTGCGAAAATCCGACAGGAACTGCGCGAACTCGCGCAGCAGGAAGCACAGGCGATCAAGCGCGACGCTCAGCAGCAGATCCAGTTGGAACGGGATCGTACCGTTTCCGAGCTTCGCCGGGAGGCGGTGGAGCTGTCGGTGATGATTGCCTCGAAGCTCATCCGCCGGAACCTGACCCGGGAAGACAACGCGGCGCTCATCGACGAGGCGCTGCAGCAGGTCGACTCCAACCGCATTCAGTGAGGCAGCCCCGCCGCCCTTTGTTCGGGGCGGCGGCGGCCCCCCGGCTCAGCGACCCCATCGCTGAACGCCGTCCCGCGCACATCAGCCACCCCACCACGGGCGCCGGCTGCAAGACCCTGCGCGACCCGACCGACGGGTCGCGTTGAGCATTCGCCGGCCAGAGTCCTGCGGCGCAGGACTCTGGCTGGCTCGAGCGTCGGAGGAACGTCCAGGCCTACCGGAGCGCCGCAGTCGACACGGCCGAGCCGAACATGTCGGCGGCGATCTGCGCGTGGTCGAACAGAACCTGGGGATAGACGCCGAACAGAAGGGAACCGACGACGGCAATGACCAGTGCGGTCGCCATGGCGGGACTCATCACGATGTCCGAGCCGGCCGTCTCGTCCTTCAGCCACATGAAGACGATGACCCGGTAGTAGTAGTAGAGCGAGATGACGCTGTTGACGACGAAGATGACCGCGAGCCAGACGAAACCCGACTCGATAGCGGCCCCGAACAGCCACAGCTTGCCCATGAATCCGGCGGTCGGCGGAATGCCGCCGAGCGACAACATGAAAATCAACATGGCGATCGCGGCAAAGGGCTTGCGGAGATACAGCCCGCTCAGGTCCTTGAGCTCGTCGCCGATGACATCCTGCCGCCGCAGCATGGCCACCACGGCGAAGGCGCCGAGCTGCATGAACACGTAGACCCAGAGATACACCAGCGCCGCCGCGACCCCGCGCTCCGTCGCCGCCACCACGCCGATCAGGATGTAGCCGGCGTGCGCGATGGACGAATAGGCGAGCATGCGCTTGATGTTGCTCTGCGTGATCGCGGCGATGTTGCCCACGGTCATCGTGACCGCGGCGAGCACCCAGAAGAGCAGTTGCCAGTCGGCGACCAGACTCGGCAGTCCCTCGATGAAGATCCGCAGAATCATCGCGAACGAAGCCGCCTTGGAGCCGACCGACAGGTACGCCGTCACCGGAGTGGGGGCCCCCTCGTAGACGTCCGGCGCCCACATGTGGAACGGGACCGCCGCGATCTTGAATCCCATCCCGGCGACCAGCAGCACCAGCGCCAGCGACACCGTCAGGCTCCGCTCGCCCCCGGCCAGCGCCTCGGCCATGCCGCTGAGGTGGGTCGTACCCGTGGCGCCATAGAACAACGACATGCCGTAGAGCAGGATGCCGAGCGAGAATGCGCCGAGCAGGAAGTACTTGACCGACGCCTCGTTCGACCGCTGGTTGGGCTTCAGATACCCCGCCAGGATGTAGAACGAGATGGCCATCGTCTCGAGCCCGATGAAGAGCGTGATCAGGTCGATGCCGCTCGCCATGAACAGCATGCCGAGCGTCGCACAGAGGATGAGGAAGTAGTACTCGCCGGCGCGGACGGCCTCGACGCGCAGGTATGACGGCGACATCAGGACCGTCAGCAGCGCCGACACGATGATGATCACCTTGAAGAACGTCGCGAAGCCGTCGACCGCCAGCAGCCCGGCCGAGATCGTCGTGTCCACGCCGGTGAACCCGCCGACCGCCGCCCCGGTCACGGCCAGGGTGAGCAGGGTCATGCCCAGGGTCGCCTCTTCGCGACGCGGAAACAGGACGTCGATCACGAGGACGAGCAACGCCCCGCCCGTGAGCAGCAACTCGGGCAGCAAGTAGTAGAAGTCGGCGGCAGTGAACCCGGCAGGCATGCTTGTTCCTGATGCTCCTGGCGAAGAGGACTAGCGCCCGCCGCCTCGTACCGGCGCCTCGATCACGACCGGCCCACCCGGCCCGCGGCCGTCGACGAGCGCCGCGAAGCGCGGCGTATAGTCGCTGTTCACGCGCATCATGACCTTGTCCACCGAGGTCTCGAGCCGGTCGAGGAACGGCTTCGGATAGAGCCCGATCCAGACCGCCAGCACCAGCAGCGGGACGAACGTGACGAACTCCCGCATGCTGAGATCCGGCAGGTTCTCGTTCTTGGGATTGTCCACCGTGCCGAACATCGTGCGCTGGTACAGCCAGAGCATGTAGGCGGCGCCGAGGACGATGCCGGACGCGGCGAAGAACGCCCAGGTCTTCTGCACGACGAAGACGCCCTGCAGGATCAGGATCTCGCCGATGAACCCGTTCAGGGTCGGCAGCCCGATGGACGACATCGTCATGATGAGGAACACCGCGGCGTAGACCGGCATGACCTTCGACAGCCCCCCGTACTCGGCGATGAGCCGGGTATGCCGGCGCTCGTACACGATGCCGACGATGAGGAACAGCGCGCCGGTCGAGATGCCGTGGTTGAGCTGCTGGACGATGCTGCCGGTGATGCCCACCGGCGTCAGGGCGAACATGCCCAGCATCACCATCCCCATGTGGCTGACGCTGGAGTAGGCGACCAGGCGCTTCCAGTCCCGTTGCGCCATCGCCACCAGGGCCCCGTAGACGATCCCGATGATCGACAGCGCGGCGACCAGCGGCACGAACGCGGCGGTCCCCTCCGGCAGAATCGGCAGGCTGAAACGGATGAAGCCGTACGTCCCCATCTTCAGGAGGACGGCCGCCAGGATGACCGAGCCCGCAGTCGGCGCGTCGGTGTGGGCGTCGGGCAGCCAGGTGTGGAACGGGAACATCGGCACCTTGACCGCGAAGCCCAGGAAGAACGCCAGGAAGATCCACCACTGCATGTCCGCCGGGATGCTCAACTGGTGGAACTGGGTGACGTCGAACGTGTACACCCCGGTGACGCTGTGGTTGTAGAAGTAGACGGCGAGGATGCCGAGCAGCATGACGACACTGCCGACCAGGGTGAACAGGAAGAACTTGATGGCGGAGTACAGCCGGTTGTCGCTGCCCCAGATGCCGATCAGGAAGTACATCGGCACCAGCATCACTTCCCAGAACAGGAAGAACAGCAGGAAGTCGAGCGAGACGAACGCGCCGATCATCCCGGTCTGCAGCATCAACAGGAAGATGTAGTACTCCTTGACCCGCATGGTGATCGCGGTCCAGGACGACAGCACCGCGATGACGCCCATCAGCGTCGTCAGCAGGATCAGTAGCACGCTGAAGCCGTCGACCCCGAGGAAGTACTCCGCGCCGATGGAAGGAATCCACGGCAGGCGCTCCACGAACTGGAAGTCCGGATTCGCCGTGTCGTAGTGGAACCAGAGCGGCAACGACACCAGGAAGCCGATGAATACGGCGACGTTGGCGATCCAGCGGATCACGTCCTCCTGCCGCTTCGGCACGAACAGCAGCACGAGCGCGCCGACGAGCGGCGTGAACAGAATCAACGACAGCAGGCTGGAGTCATTACTCATGACAGTGTCCGATTACCGGGCGACGAGGAACCAGGTCACGAACGCGAACACGCCGAGCAGCGTGACGAACGCGTAATTCTGAATCAGGCCGGTCTGCGCCCGGCGGAAAGCGTAGCTGGCTTCCCCGCAGAGCCAGGCGGTCAGGTTGACGAGGCCGTCCACGACGTACTTGTCGAGGACGTGCGACACCCAGGCCGCCGCAATGGTCGTCCAGCCGGTCCCGTTGACGGCGCCGTCCACGACCTGGCGATCGACGGCCCACAAGCCGCCGGCGCTGCCCATCGTTCCCCGCACGACGGTCGCGTCGTACAGCTCGTCGACGTAGTACTTGTTGGTCAGCACGCGGTGCGGGCCGGCGAAGCTCGCGGCCATGCGTTCGGCTTCTTCGGGCCGCTCGACGTAGTTCCGGTACGCAAACCAGATGCCGCCGAGTGCGATCAGCACCGAGAACGCCATCAGGCCCAGCTCGCCGAGCAGCGACATGTGGTGGACCTCCTCGGCGGCGTGCGCGCCCTCCGCCACGAAGCTCGGATGCAGGAAGTGCTCGATCGTCGCCGTCCAGGGCCAGACGGCCTCGAAGGCGATTGGCACGCCGACGAAGCCCGCCAGCATCGCGCCGACCGCCAGCACCACGAGCGGGATCGTCATCCACCGGGGCGACTCGTGCGGACCGTGCCACGCATGTCCGTGCCCATCGTCGTCGTGTCCGTGATCCTCGGCGCCATGTCCCCACGCCGGGCCGCGGTAGGCGCCGAAGAAGGTCATGTTGATGAGCCGGAACATGTAGAACGCGGTCAGCATCGCCGTCACGACGCCCAGGCCCCAGAGCACCTTGTCCGGCACGAAGACACCGTGGTGGAGGTACGTGCGGAACAGGATCTCGTCCTTGCTGAAGAACCCGGAGAACGGCGGGATGCCGGCTATCGCCACCGCGCCGATCGCCATCGTGAGCGCGGTCACCGGCATGTACTGCCGCAACCCGCCCATCCGGCGCATGTCCTGCTCCTCGTTCATCCCGTGGATGACCGACCCGCTCCCGAGGAAGAGGAGCGCCTTGAAGAAGGCGTGGGTCATCAGGTGAAAGGCGGCCGCGCCGAAGGCGCCGACGCCCGTGGCGAGGAACATGTAGCCGAGCTGCGAGACGGTTGAGTACGCCAGCACCCGCTTGATGTCGGTCTGCACCAGACCGATGGTGGCGGCAACGAGCGCGGTGAGCACACCGACGATCGCGACGACCTCCATCACCATCGGCGCATGGGTGAACAGCACCGCGTTGCGGCAGACCATGTAGACGCCGGCCGTCACCATCGTCGCCGCGTGGATCAGGGCCGATACCGGGGTCGGGCCCTCCATCGCATCCGGCAGCCAGACGTAGAGCGGAATCTGGGCGCTCTTGCCCGTCGCGCCGATGAACAGGAACAGGCAGATGGCCGAGATGACGCCGAATCCGACGGCGGCGGTCTCCACCGGCATGTGCGAGGCGGCCTCGGCCACGGCGCGGAAATCGAGCGTGCCGAACGTGAAGAAGACGAGAAAGACGCCGAGCACGAAGCCCCAGTCGCCGATCCGGTTGACGATGAACGCCTTCTTCCCCGCGTCCGAGGCGCTCTTCTTCTGGTACCAGTAGCCGATCAGCAGGTACGAGCAGAGGCCGACGCCCTCCCAGCCCACGAACATGACCAGGAAGTTGCTCCCCAGGACCAGGGTGAGCATGAAGAAGCAGAACAGGTTCAGGTAGCAGAAGAAGCGCGCGACGCCGCCTCGCGGCTCGTGCTCGATGTAGCCGATGGAGTAGATGTGGATCAGGAACCCGATGCCGGTGACGATGAGCAGCATCATCGCCGACAGCGGATCGAGCGTGAACGACCAGTCCACCGAGAACGAGCCGATGCCGTCGACCGTGTCGAGCGGGATCGGCGGGATCCAGCTCGCCACCGTCACCTGGTGGAACCGCTCCTCGGTCCCGAGCAGCTCCCAGAAGGCCACGAGGCTGAGCCACAGCGCCCAGCCCATCATGAACGAAGCCAGCACGCCGGCAAGCCGCTTGCCGAAGAAGCGAATCCCTATCAGGCCGTTGATGGCGGCGCCGATGCCGGGCAGGAGCGGGATCAGCCAGATTGATTCCATGACAGCAGGCTCACCAGCGCATGATCTGGATCTCGTCGATGTTCACCGTCTCCTTGTTGCGGTAGAAGGCGATGATGATGCCCAGCCCGACGGCCGCCTCGGCCGCCGCCACCGCGATCACGAAGACGACGAAGACCTGTCCGGAGAGATCCTGAAGCCGGTCGGACAGCGCGATCAGGTTGATGTTGACCGCGTTCAGAATGAGCTCGATCGACATGAAGATGATGATGACGTTGCGCCGCACGAGGACGCCGATCACGCCGATCATGAAGAGCGCGGCCGACAACAGGCTGTAGTGCAGTGGGGTGATCTCGAGCACGCGCTTCCCTCTACAAGTGCCGCTTGGCCAGGACGATGGCCCCGATCATCGCCACCAGCAGCAGCATCGAGGCCACCTCGAACGGAATAAGGTAGCTGGTGTACAGCACCCAGCCGAGCTGTTCGGTGTTGCAGCTTACGAGCCCCGTCCCGCAGTCGGCGAAAGGCGTATCGGCGCCGAACCCGCCGCCCTCGGCCGCGGTCGAGTCGCCGCCGGCGGAGTAGGCCACGATGGCGATGACCTCGGCGAGCACGGCACCGGCGAGGAGCGTGCCGGACCACGCCACGCGCCGCGGATCGGAGTAACGCTCCGGGGCCTTCTTCAGGCTGACGAGCATGACGACGAACAGGTACAGGACGACGATGCCGCCCGCGTACACCAGGACCTGGATGACGGCGACGAACTCCGCGTTGAGCATGACGTAGAGCAACGCCACCAGCAGGAAGTTCACCACCAGGAAGAGCACGCTGTGCACCGCGCTGCGGGCGGAGATCACCATGATCCCCAGACCCAGGATGAGCACCGCGAGCGTCCAGAACACTATCGCTTCGACCATCGGTTACGCCTGCACGGCTAGAGAGCCACCTTCAGGATGCCGGTCACCACAAGGTTGCCGATCGCGAGCGGGATGAGCACCTTCCAGCCGAGCGCCATCAACTGGTCGTACCGATAGCGGGGCAGCGTGGCGCGAATCCAGATGAAGACGTACAGGAACAGGAAGATCTTGCCGATGAACCAGATCCAGGACGGGACGAGGCCGAGGAACGAGAGCGCCGCCACGTTCGGGAACGGCGCCAGCCAGCCCCCGAAGAACATGATGACGACGATCGCCGAGATGACGATGATGTTCGCGTACTCGGCCAGGAAGAACAGCGAGAAGCGCATACCGCTGTACTCGGTGTGGAACCCGCCGGTGAGCTCCGTCTCCGCCTCCGGCAGGTCGAACGGCGCCCGGTTGGTCTCGGCCAGCCCCCCGATGAAGATCAGCACCAGCGCCACCGGCTGGACGAACGCGAACCAGAGGCCGCCCTCCCGTTGCGCCTCCACGATGCCGACCAGGCTGAGCGTGCCGGTGGTCAGGATCACGGAGACCAGCGTCATCGTGACGGCGATCTCGTAGCTGATGAGCTGCGCCGACGCGCGCAGGCTCGCCAGCAGCGGATACTTGCTGTTCGAAGCCCAACCGCCCAGGATGATCCCGTAGACGCCGATCGAGGTCACCGAGATGATGAACAGCAGGCCGACGTTGATGTCGGCAACGTAGCCGTAGAGCGGGTCCGGCCCGAACGGAATGACCGAGAAGACGACGAGCGCCGGCACCAGACTCATGATCGGCGCCAGCGTGAAGACGTACTTGTCCGCCTTCCGCGGCGTGATGTCTTCCTTCAGGATCAGCTTGATGGGGTCGGCGATCGCCTGCAGGATGCCGTACGGCCCGACCCGCATCGGGCCGAGGCGCGACTGCGCCCACGCGATGACCTTGCGCTCCATGAGCACCAGGAAGGTCACCGCCACGAGCACCGCGTTCAACAGCACTGCGATCTTCAGCAGCGGGACGACGAAGGTCTCCAGCATCTAGCGATCCACCTCGCCCAGCACGATGTCTATCGTGCCGATCAGCGCGACCACGTCGGCCACCAGATGTCCCGTCACGAGCCGCTTGAGCCCCTGCAGGTTGCAGAACGACGGCGGCCGCACCCGGAACCGGTACGGGTTGGTCGACTTCCCGTCGCTGACGATGAAGTAGCCGAGCTCGCCCTTCGGCGACTCGATGGCGTGGTAGGTCTCGCCCGCCGGCGGCTTGATGAGACGCGGCACCTTGCCCATGATCGGACCTTCCGGAATACCTTCGACGGCCTGCCGGATGAGCCGGATGGACTCGCGGAACTCGTCCATCCGGATGAGATACCGATCGTAGGTGTCGCCCCGCGTCCCCAACGGTACGTTGAACTCCAGCTCGTCGTACGCGGCGTACGGCTCGTCCTTGCGCACGTCGCGCGGCACGCCGGACCCGCGCAACGGCGGCCCGCACAGACCCAGCCCGATCGCCTCTTCCCCGCTGATGACGCCCACGTCGCGGGTCCGCTTCAGCCAGATCCGGTTGTTGGTCAGCAGTGTCTCGTAGTCGTTCAGCTTGCCTTCCATCAGGTCGCAGAACGACAGCGCCTTCTTGTCCCAGCCGGGCGGGATGTCGAGCGGAAGCCCCCCGATGCGCATCGAGTTGTAGGTCAGGCGCGCACCGCAGAACTCCTCGAACAGGTCGAGCACGAACTCGCGCTCCCGGAACGCGTAGAGCAGCACGGTCATCGCGCCGATGTCCATCGCGTGCGTGCCCAGCCACAGGCAGTGGCTGGCGATCCGCTGCAGCTCGGCCAGCACCGTCCGGATGTAGCGGGCCCGGCGCGGAACCTCGATCTGCATCAGCTTCTCGACCGTCTGGCAGTAGCCGAGGTTGTTCGTCGCCGCGGCGACGTAGTCCATCCGGTCGGTCAGCAGGATGATCTGCGTCCAGTCACGGTTCTCGGACAGCTTCTCGATGCCGCGGTGGATGTAGCCGATCACGCAGTCGGCGTCGATCACCCGCTCGCCGTCCAGCTTGAGGACGACGCGCAGCACGCCGTGCGTGCTCGGGTGCTGCGGACCCATGTTGATGACCAGTTCGTCCGTGTCGAACTGCGTCGTGCTGGCGCGGGGGGCTTCGAGAGTCATCGGCTCGGGTCCTGCGGTCTACTCGATCTCGATGTCGGCATCGGCGCCCGCGCCGGCCTCGTCCGGCAGGTTGCGCAAGCGCAGCCAGTCCTGCGGATTCTCCATCAGCAGCTCGCCGGGACCTTCGAGCGGGTAGTCCTTGCGCTGCGGATAGCCCTGCCATTGCTCCGGCATCAGGATCCGCCGCAGGTCGGGATGATTCACGATATCGATGCCGAACTGGTCGTAGACCTCGCGCTCCAGCCAGTCGGCGGCCGGCCAGAGCTGCGTCACCGACTCGACCGGATCCTCCTCGCCGACCCGCACCTTGACGCGCAGCCGGTGCCGGAGCCGGGTCGAGTACAGGCAGTAGACCACGTCGAAGCGCTTCTCGCGCGGCGGCCAGTCGGCGGCGGTCACGTCGGAGCAGTAGTCGAACAAGGTCGAAGCGTCGTCCTTGAGGAACCGCATCACGTCGAGAAGCCGATCCACGGCGACGATGACCGTCCAGTCGCCGACCCAATAGGAGACCTGCTGAACCGCGCCCGGCACGCCGGCCTGAACGGCGGCCACCATCTTCGGCAGCTCCATGCCGTCCGGCGGGGCCTGATCCTCGGGAGCCTTGGGGGGCTCGGGCGGCGCCTTCGGCTTCGGCTTGGGCCGCGGCTTGGGCGCGGGCTTCCGGGCCGCCGCCTCGGCGGCGGGCTTGCCGGCCGCGGCAGGCTTGCCGGCGGCGGGCGCGGACTTCTCCGCGACCTTCGACCCCGCTCCCGCGGTCTGCGGCCGGGAATCGGCGCTGTCCTGCCCCGACTGCGACTTGGTTTCGTCCGCCATCTATCCGATCCGGCCTGTCGTCAGGCCCAGTCCAGGGCGCCCTTGCGCCACGCGTAGACGTAGCCGACCACCAGGATGAACAGGAACACCAGCATCTCGATCAGGCCGAACAGCGCCAGCTCGTCCATGACGACCGCCCACGGGAACATGAAGACCGTCTCCACGTCGAAGATGACGAAGAGCATCGCCACCAAGTAGTAGCGGACGCTGTACCGGTCGCGGGCGTCGGTCTCCGGCTCGATGCCGCACTCGTACGGCTCGAACTTCACCCGGTTGTAGCGTTTCGTGTGGACGGCCTGGGACACCATCAGCGTGAAGATGGCGAAGCCGATGGCCACCAGGATGAACAGGAACACCGGGATGTAGGCGTCTAGCATCGTCGCGAACCCTTCACGCGTTGCCGGCTCCGGCTCGTGGCTCCCCTCTGGCTCGTCGCAAGAACACGAGGCACCACGGCGGAACCATGCGGGCCGAAAGGGTGCGACGTGCGGTCGAAAATTCGCGCGGATTATTGCACGGGCCCGGAAGGCTGTCAAGAAACCCCGAACGGGCCGCGGAAGTCCCGATCGTCGTGCAACTCCCGCTTTTACAGGGGTTTTTGGAGGTCGACGACCTTGACGGGGCCGGGAAGCAGAACCTATACTGCCGGTGTACGGCATGGCTTTCTCGAGACACGCTCACGTCACGTTTTCGCTCGCACTCACGGCCTCGATCGCCGCTGTCGCGGCGGCCTCGGCCCAGTCGGTGGAACGCCTCATGATCGTCTCCGTGCTCGACGCCGACGGGGCGCCGGTCACGGGCCTCGCCGCGGCCGATTTCGAGATTCGCGAGGACGATGCGGCGCGGGAGGTGCTGCGCGTCGATTCTGCCGGTGCGGGCCGGCAGATCGCCGTTCTGGTCGACACCAGCGAGGCGGCGGTGCGAGTGGCGTCCGGATTCCGCCGCGGGTTGTCGGCCTTCGTCGACGCCATGCACGGGGACAATCAGATCTCGATCATCTCCTTCGGGGGGGCGCCCCGCATTCTCGCCCCGTCGACGAGCGACGGCGAGCGGCTTCGCGAGGGAGTCGGCAGGATCTTCCCGCAGTCCGGCCAGGCGGCGTACATGCTCGACGCCGTGTACGAGGTCGCCGAGGGATTCGACCGCCGCGGCGCCGACCGTCCGGTGATGGTCGTGCTGACCACGGAGGGCACCGACTACAGCAACCGCCGGGCCCGGCAGGTGCTCGAGCGCATAGACGAGAGTGGGGCCGCCTTCTACGCGCTGTCCGTGGAAGCCCGCCGCGCTGCGTTCGGAATCGGGCGGCCCACCGGCGCGTTCGGGGGAGGCTTCGACGCCCGCCAACAGGAATTCGAGCGGGATCTGGTCCTGTCGCGCGGGACCGCCGGCACCGGCGGGCGGCATCGGGATCTGCTCGCGAGCTCTGCCGTCGAGCGGGCGCTGCTCGACCTCGCCGCCGAGCTCCGCAACCAGTACCTGGTCGCCTATTCGCGGCCCGACTCCCTCATTCCGCCGGAGGAGGTCACGGTGACCGTGAACGGGTCCGGGCTCACGGCGCGCGGAATCGTACTCAGCACTCAGGAGAACCGTAACCGCTAGACCCCGGCATCCAGCCCGGGACAGCACGGAAGCCGACATGACTCTCCGCGCCACGGCAGCCGCCGCGCTCATCGCCGCCGCATGCATCATCGGGCTGGGTGCGACCGGCGCCCAACCCCCGGACATCCCGGCCCAACCGCCGTCGTTCCGGGCCGGGGTCGACGTCGTCTCCCTCAACGTGACGGTCACCGATCGGGAAGGGCGCTTCGTCACCGACCTGGACGAATCCAGCTTCCGGATCTACGAGGACGGCGTCCAGCAGGACATCAACTTCTTCACCAGAACGCAGTTGCCGATCGCGCTCGCGCTGCTCATCGACACCAGCGCGAGCATGGACGAGAAGATGGCGACGGCGCAGGAGGCGGCCATCGGCTTCGCGCAACGGCTGCGCCCCGAGGACCTCGCCGAGATCGTCGACTTCGACGGCCGCGTCAACATCCTGCAACCGTTCACCAACGACGTCGAGCAGCTCGAGCGCGCCATCCAGCGGACCGCGGCCGGCGGGTCGACCTCCCTCTACAACGCGATATACATCGCTCTGCGGGAGCTGGCCAAGGCGCCGCTCCGGGAGGCCGACCTGCGGCGCGAGGCGATCATCGTGCTGTCGGACGGCGAGGACACCTCGAGCCTGGTGAGCTTCGACGAGGTCCTGGAGCTGTCGAAGCGCTCGAACACCGCCATCTTCTCCATCGGACTGCAGTCCGACGACAGCCGGTCCCGCACCGGCTTCCGCGAAGCGGACTTCGTGCTGCGGCAACTGGCGCAGGAGACCGGCGGACGGGCGTTCTTCCCGGAGAGGATCGAAGAGCTGCCCGCGATCTACCGGCAGATTTCCGACGAGCTCTCGAGCCAGTACTCCGTCGGCTACATCTCCGCGAACCCGCTGCGGAACGGCCTGTGGCGGCGGGTCGTCGTGCGGGTCGACCGCGACGCGGTGTCCGCACGGACCAAGCAGGGCTACTACGCCCCCCGGGGCTGAGGCACCGGACCGCCGGGAGGGCTACCCATGAACGCCACGCCGCTCGCACTCTATCTGGTGGCGGGCGTGGCCTACGCCGTCCATTTCGGGACGCGCAGCCCCTCCTCCGGACGCGTTGCGACGGTGTCGCTGGTGTTCGGAGCCCTCGTGCACACCTTCATCATCGGCATGCAGACGATGCAGGTCGGCCACGTGCCGCTGGTCGGCACCACCGGCGCGATCTCGGCGTTCGTGTGGGTCCTCGCGCTCGCCTATCTCTATACCGAGATGACGACGGACGAACGGGCCATGGGAATCTTCATCGTCCCGCTGATGGTCGTCCTGCAGTTGATTCCGGCCATCAGCAACAACGTGGCGACCCGGCCGCCGGTGCTCGAGAGCCGCTGGTTCGAGATCCACGTGTTCTCGCTGCTCGTGGCGTACGCGACGTTCGCTCTCGCGTGCGTAATCAGCGTCACCTACGTGCTCCTCTTCAAGGAGCTCAAGGGCAAGCATCTCGGCGTCTTCTACGCCCGCCTGCCGTCGCTGCAGGTGCTCGACGGCATGAACGGACGCGCGGTCACGTTCGGCTGGGTGTTCCTGACCCTCGGACTGGCGGTCGGCGCCATCTGGCTGATCCAGGTGCAGCCTGGCGCCGCCGACCCCCGCGTGCAGGCGATGTCCCTTCTCGATCCGAAGATCTTCACCGTGCTGCTCTGCTGGCTGGTGTACACGTTCTCGCTGTACGCGCGGCGGGCGTTCGGTTGGGGAGGACGTCGTGCGGCCTGGCTGTCGACGGTCGGGTTCGCGATCCTGATGCTGAACTTCGTGCCGATAGGGTACTTCGGCACCAGCAGCCACAACTTCTACCAGGAGTCTGCGCCGTAGAACGGCGTAGACTTCTGGTCGGGCCCGGTTGGGCGGCAATCGGAGCCGCAGGCGACGATTGTCGGGCGGGGAGCGACTCCCGGCCCGCGCCGGACACGCGGTATGCATCTGTTTCTGCTCGGGGCGAGCCACCACAGCGCACCGGTCGATCTGCGGGAGCGGATCGACTTTGCCCGCCGCGGCATCCCGGAAGCGCTGGCGGCAATCGTGGAAACCACCGGTCTCGCCGAAGTGGTGGTCCTCTCGACCTGCAACCGCGCAGAAATATACGCGCATTCCGAGACTTCCGGGCGGCTGGCCGAGACGTTGGCGGGGTTCATGAGTGCGTTCCACGACGTGCCGGAACCGGAGCTGGCCCCGCACCTCTACAACCGCCAGGGCGGCGACGCGGCCCGCCACCTGTTCCGCGTGGTCGCCGGGTTGGATTCTCTGGTGGTGGGCGAGCCGCAGATCCTGGGCCAGGTCAAGGATGCCTTCTCCATCGCCGCGGAACGGGGATTCACCGGGGCGGCGCTGAACCGCCTGTTTCACACTTCCTTTACGGTCGGCAAGCGGGTGCGCAGCGAGACCGGGCTCGGCGAGGGCGCCGTCTCGGTCAGCTACGCGGCAATCTCCTTGGCGCGCAAGATATTCGGCGACCTCGCCGGCCGGCGGGCGCTGGTGGTCGGGGCGGGCGAGATGGCGGAGCTCACCGCCACGCATCTGCGTGCCCAGAACGTCGGGCGGATCGGCGTCGCCAACCGGAGTGCCGCGCGCGCCGCCGTTCTCGCCGCGACGGTCGACGGCGTGGCGGTGCCATGGGAAGGAATCACGGCCGAGCTGACGACCACCGACATCGTGCTCACCGCCACCGGGGCCCCCCGCTGGCTGCTCACCCGCGCGCAGGTCGCCGAGGCGATGCGGCCCCGGCGCGACCGGCCGCTGTTCATGATCGACATCGGCCTGCCGCGCGACGTCGAGCCGTCGGCCAGCGACGTGGAGCAGGTCTTCCTCTACAACATCGACGATCTGCAGTCGATAGTCCGGGACAACCTGGCGCGGCGGCAGACCCAGGTCGACCGGGCGGAGCTGATGGTGCGCGAGGAGGTCGACGGCTTCATGCGCTGGCTCCGCTCGCGCGGCGCCGTTCCCACGGTGGTTGCGCTAAGGAAACACTTCGAGCGGACGCGGCAACAGGAGCTGGAGCGGCTCGCGCCCAAGCTGGCCTCGCTGCCGCCGGCAGCGCGGACGCGCGTGGAGGAGGTCACGCGGCTGCTGGTGGAGAAGCTGCTGTCGTCGCCGACCCAGCAGCTCAAGGCCGCGCCGGACGAAGAGGCCGTGGCCGCCGACGCCGACACGCTCAGCCGGCTGTTCGGACTCGACGAGAGAGCGGCCGAGGAACGGCGTCGCACGCTGCGCGATCGCGAGCCGGCGGGCGCCACCACCGGACGCCCTCCGGCCCCGAGGAACCGGTGAGACGGCTGCGGGTCGGGACGCGCGGCAGCCCCCTCGCCCGCTGGCAGGCGGAAGCCGTGGCCGGCGCCCTCGTGCGTGCGGGGGCCCCCCCCGTCGAGCTGGTGCTCATCAGGACCAGCGGCGACCGCCTGTCCTCGAAGCCGATCTCCAGCACCGGAGGCAAGCGGCTGTTCGTCAAGGAGATCGAAGAAGCGCTGATCGACGGGCGGGTCGACCTCGCCGTCCACAGCGCCAAGGATCTGCCGGCCGAACGCTTGGCGGGGCTGAGCGTGCAGGCGGTGCTGCCGCGCGAGGACGCGCGCGACGCGGTCGTGGCGCCGCGGTCGTGCGAACGCCCCGCCGCGGACCCGGCAGCGATCTTCGCACCCGACCGGGCTCCGCGGGTCGGCACCGGCAGCGTGCGCCGAACCGCGCAACTGCGGCACGCGTATCCCCACCTCGAAGTCGCCCCGATCCGCGGCAACGTCGGCACGCGGCTCGACAAGCTCGAGGCAGGAGGCTTCGACCTGCTGGTGCTGGCCACGGCGGGGCTGGTGCGGCTGAACCTGGCCGCGCGCATCGCGGTCCGGCTGCCGTTCGATATCTGCGTCCCGGCCCCCGGCCAGGGGATCGTCTGCGCCGAGCACCGCGGCGACGACGGCGAGATGCGCGATCTGCTCTCGGCTATCGCGGATCGCGATGCCTCGGCCGCGCTGGAAGCGGAGCGCACGCTCGTCACCGCGCTGGGGGCGGACTGTCAGGTGCCGCTGGGAGCCGTGACGACCGTCGCCGGGGACGATCTGTTTCTGCGCGGCGTAGTCGCCTCGCCGGACGGGGCCAGGCTGGTGCGTCACGAGGCCAGCGGATCGCTGGCAGGCGCCGCCGATCTGGGTGCCCGGGTCGCGGCCGGGCTTCTGGCCGGGGGCGCCGGACCGTTGCTGGAGGCGGCCCGGACCTGATGGCTCACGAAACGCGACCGCTGGCCGGAAAGCGGATCCTGGTGACGCGCCCGCAGGCGCAGGCCCCCGAGCTGGCCGAGCGGCTGGACGCTCTGGGCGCCGAGTCGATCGAGGCGCCGGCGATCCGCATCGTTCCGCCGGACGACATGCAACCTCTCGACGACGCGTGCGCCGCCGCGGCTTCATTCGCCTGGATCGTGTTCACGTCGGCCAACGCCGTCGACGCCTTCCTGCAGCGCCTCGACGGCCCGGGCGGGGGTGACGGGAAGCTCGCGGGGGTTCAGATCTGCGCCATCGGTCCGGCGACCGCGGCACGGCTCGCGCGGCACGGACTGTCCGTGGATCTGGCGCCGGCCGACCATCGCGGCGAAGGCGTGAGCGATGCGCTCCGGGCTGCGCGCGACTTGCGCGGGACGCGCATCCTGCTGCCGCGGGCCGACATCGCACGGCCGCTCCTGCCCGATGCATTGCGGGCGGCGGGGGCCGCGGTGACGGAGGTCACCGCGTACCGCACGGTGGCCGCAACCGCATGGCCGGGGGCCGACGTACGCGAGCTGCTCGACCGGCGCAGGATCGATGCGGTGACGTTCACCAGCGCATCCGCCGTCCGCGCAGTCGCGCAGTCGCTCGGCGCGGTGCGGGCCGTCGAGCTGTTGCGCCCGACCGTCGTGGCGGCGATCGGTCCCGTCACGGCCCGGGCCGCCGAGCAGCTCGGGGTGGAGACGACGGTGATGCCGTCCACGTACACTACGCAGGCGCTCGCACAGGCGCTTGCGGACTATTTCACCGGAACGCCGGCAGCGCACTCCGCCTGAAACGGGGACCATGGCATGACTACCACCGCTGCTCCCTCGCCAGCGGGCGTCGCGCGGAAGCGGGCGCCCGACGAGACGCTGGACCTGCGCCGCCGCCCCCGGCGCCTGCGCCGGTCTGCCGCGATCCGCGGCATGGTGCGCGAAACGCGGTTCTCCCCCGACGGGCTGGTCTATCCCCTGTTCGTCTGCGAGGGCGAGGGCGTGCGGCGGGAGGTGCCGTCGATGCCGGGCGTGTACCAGTTGTCGGTCGATGAGGCCGTCGCCGAAACGGCCGCCGCCGCAGGCGACGGCGTGCGGTCGGTCCTGCTGTTCGGCCTGCCGCACGACGAGGACAAGGACGAGATCGGCAGCCCGGCGGACGATCCCGGCGCGCCGGTCCAGGCCGCGATCCGGGCCATCAAGGACGAGACGCCGGACATTCTGGTCGTGACCGACGTGTGCCTCTGCGAGTACACGTCGCATGGTCACTGCGGCATCGTCGACGGGGACGTCATCGTCAACGACGCCACGGTCGAACGGCTCGCACGCACGGCCGTCTCGCACGCGGAAGCGGGGGCCGACGTGGTCGCCCCCTCCGACATGATGGACGGGCGGGTCGGCGCGATCCGCGACGCGCTCGACGCCGCGCGCTTCACCGACGTCGCGATCATGAGCTACGCCGCCAAGTACTGCTCGGCCTACTACGGCCCGTTCCGCGACGCGGCCGACTCGGCGCCCGCGTTCGGCGATCGGCGGACCCACCAGATGGATCCGGCCAACGTGGAGGAGGCCCTGCGCGAGGTGGCGCTCGATCTGGAGGAAGGCGCCGACATCGTCATGGTGAAGCCGGCGCTGCATTACCTGGACGTCATCGCGCGGGTCAAGGAGGAGTTCGGCTACCCGACCGCGGCCTACCACGTCAGCGGCGAGTACGCCATGCTGAAAGCGGCCGCCCGCAACGGTTGGCTGGACGAGGACCGGGCGCTACGGGAAATGCTCACCGCCATCACGCGCGCCGGGGCCGACATCGTCATCACCTACTACGCGCGAGTGGCCGCCCGCATGCTGGACTGATGGACACCGAAGGCCAGCGGGCGTAATCTGACCGCCGTTCCCGATGTACTCGACTGCCCGTCGCTCGGCGACCTGCTCTCTGCTAGCCGTGTGCCTGTCTGCCTGCGGCCCCGATCCGGCCGCGCGGCCGGATTCCGACGCAGAGCCCGCCGCCTCGTCGGAGTCCGACGTGGAGTGGTTCGTGGATCGGGCCGCCGAGACCGGACTCGACTTCGTGCACTTCAACGGGATGACCGGCAGGTTCTACCAGCCCGAGATGGCCGGACCGGGCGCCGGGCTGTTCGACTACGACAACGACGGCGACCTCGACGTGTACCTCGTGCAGGGCGATCGGCTGGGCGACGGCGAGCCGCTGCTCCCGCCGCCCGCGGATCAGCCGCCCGGCGACCGGCTCTACCGCAACGATCTGGAGATCGCGGCCGACGGCGAGCGCCGGCTCCGGTTCACCGACGTGACCGACGAGGCGGGCGTCGCGGCAAGCGGCTACGGCATGGGCGTCGCGGCCGGCGACATGGACAACGACGGCTGGACCGACCTGTACCTGACCCGCTTCGGGCGCAACCGGATGCTCCGCAACCGGGGCGACGGCACCTTCGCCGACGTCACCGAGCGGAGCGGCACGGGCGATCCCGGATGGGGAGTTCCGGCGTCGTTCTTCGACTACGACCGGGACGGCCGGCTCGATCTGTTCGTCGGCAACTACCTCGGCTACACGCTGGCGGGCCACACGCAGTGCTACGACCGGGCCGGCGCACCCGACTATTGCGCGCCGGAGACGAACCGGCCGCATCCCGACGTCCTCTACCGCAACCGGGGGGACGGCACCTTCGAGGACGTGACCGCGGCGGCCGGGATGGGCCGCGAGTTCGGGCCGGCCCTCGGCTCGGCAACGGCCGATTTCGACGGCGACGGCTGGCTCGATCTCTTCGTGGCCAACGATCAGCGCGAGAACCAGTTGTGGATGAACCGGCGCGACGGCACCTTCCGCAACCGCGCGCTGTCCGCGGGAGCGGCGCTCGGCGCGGGCGGCAACGCCAAGGCCGACATGGGGGTCGACGCCGGCGATTTCGACAACGACGGCGACGAAGACCTCTTCATCACGGAGCTGTCCGGCCAGGGCAGCACCCTGTACGTGAACGACGGCGGCGGCCTGTTCCGGGATCGGAGCGCCGGGCTCGGCATCCGCGCCCCGAGCCTGCCGTACACCGGCTTCGGAACGGCCTGGACCGACATCGACAACGACGGCTGGCTCGACATCGTCGCGGTGAACGGCGCCGTCGTCCTGAACTTCGAGACGTTCGGACCGGACAACCCGTTCGCGCTCGACCAGCGCAACCAGGTGTTCCGCAACACGGGCGGCGCCGGTTTCGAGGCGGCCACCGATCGCGCCGGCTCGGTGTTCGAGCTGTCGGAGGTGAGCCGCGGCGCCGCCTTCGGCGACATCGACAACGACGGGGACACGGATGTGCTGGTGGCCAACGCGGCCGGCCGCGTGCGCCTGCTGCTGAACCGGGTCGGCAACCGCCGCCACTGGCTGGGCCTGCGGCTCGTGGGCGCCAATCCCCGCAGGGACATGCTCGGCGCGCGCGTGGAGGCAGTACTTCCCGACGGCACGACGCGCTGGCGCCGCGCCCGCGCCGACGGCAGCTTCGCGTCCGCGAACGATCCGCGGGTGCTGCTCGGCCTCGGCGAATCGGCCGCCGTCTCGCTCGTGCGCGTGTTCTGGCCGGACGGCGAGGTCGAAGAATGGACGGACCTGGCGATCGACCGCTACGCAACCCTGCAACAGGGAGGAGGCCGGACGCGATGAACCACGGGCTGCTGGGCGCGACGATAGGCCTCCTCGTCCTGGGCGGCGGTTGCACGCCCGCCGGCGAGACGCCGTCGTCCGCGCCGACCGGCGGCGCCGGCGTGACGGCCCCGCCGCCGTTCGTCATGCCCGACCTCTCGGGGCTTCCGGAGGCGGTCCGGGAACAGGTACGGCAGCGGCACGACGCCCTGCGGCGCGCCGAGGAGTCCGGCGCCGCGATCGCCCGCGGAAACGCCTACGGCGACCTCGGCCTCATCCTCATGGCCACCCGCTTCTACGAGGCCGCGGAGATCGCGTTGGGTCACGCACGGGCGCTCGCGCCGCGGCGCATGCGGTGGCCGTACTACCTCGGGCAGCTCTACCGGACGACCGGCGACCAACCGCGCGCCGTCGAGCTCTTCGAGCACGCCGTCGACCTCGATCCGACCTATCTCGCGGCGCTCGTTCGCCTCGGCGAGCTGTATCTCGACGAGGGCCGGGCGGAGGACGCGGAGCCGCTCTTCGAGCAGGCGCTGGCGATCGACCCGGCGTCCGCGCCTGCGCTGTCCGGCATCGGCCGCGCGGCGTTGGCGCAAGGCGCGACCGCGCGAGCCATCGAGTACCTGGAGCGCGCACTGGCGGTGGGGCCCGCGGCCTGGGACATCCACTACAACCTGGCGACGGCGTACCGCGACGCGGGGCGGCCGGACCGGGCCGAGGAGCACCTGAACCAGCGCGGCGGCGACCCGCCGGAGCCGCCGGACCCGCTCATGCAGGCGTACGAGGCGCTGCTGAGAAGCCCGCGCAACTACGAGACCCGCGGCGTCGCGGCGATGCAGGACGGCCGCACCGCCGACGCGGTCGAGATCTTCCGGGAAGGAATCGCGGAGACGCCGGACGACGCATCGTTGCGCCAGCAGCTCGGAACCGCGCTCTTCGCCACCGGCGATGCCGACGGCGCCGCCGAGCAGTTCGAGTCGGCGCTGCGCCTGGACTCCACGCAGGCCCGGGCCCATGCCGGCCTGGGAACGCTGGCGAGCATGGGCGGCCGGCAGGCCGAGGCCATCGAGCACTTCACGGCAGCGGTCCGACACGATCCGGACTACCTGGAGGCGCGGCTCGGACTGGTGGATGCGTATCGCGCCGCCGGACGCGCGGAGGACGCGCTGGCCGAGCTGGACCGGGCGATCGAGATCGCACCCGGATTCGCCGACGTCTGGCTGGCGCGGGGGTTGCTGCTGGTCCAGCTCGGCCGCTACCGGGAGGCGCGCGAGCGCCTGGACGAAGCGCGCACCGTCCACCCGGGACACCCCGGACTGACCGACCTGCTGGTCCGCGTGCTCGCCGCCGCGCCGGACCCCGGCGCCCGCGACGGCCGCCGTGCAATCGCGCTCGTCGAGCCGCTGCTCCGGGCGCCTCCCAACCCGACCCTGGACGAGACCGTGGCGATGGCGCTCGCCGAGGCGGGCCGCTACGCCGAGGCGGCCGAACGCCAGCGCCGCGCGATCGCGGCCGCCGAAGAGGCGGGGTACCCCGAGGTCGCCCGCGCGATGACCGGCGTGCTCGGCCTCTACGAGCGGAACCGACCGTCCCGCGCGCCGCTGGGAGGACCGCAACCCTGACAGCCCGGGTGCCAGCGGGATCCGGATCCGTGGATCAGAATCCAGGGAACCGAATTCCGTCTATCGACGGTGCCCGACCGGCCACGGCGCAGGACCCAAGGACAGGACCGTAAACAGGGACATCGGTCCACTCTGCCCAGCAACGCCACCCTGCTCCGCACTTCGGCACGACAATTGCTGTATACTGCGCCGTCTCGCGTGCGTTCATCGCCGGCATGACGCCGGCAGTCCCGCACCACAGAGGAGGACACACTCGTTATGCGACTTGTGAAATCGTTGCTTGTCGGGACGGCCGTGGTGCTGTTGCCGGCGGGCGCTCTCGCCCAGAGCGCGTTGACGGGCGAAGTCACCGACAACACGGGCGGCGTCCTGCCGGGCGTCACCGTGGAAGCGGCCAGTCCGGCCCTGATCGAGGGATCGCGCCTCGCGATCACCGACGGCACCGGCCGCTACAACATCATCGACCTGCGCCCGGGCATCTACAGCGTCACCATGACGTTGCCCGGCTTCTCGACCTTCGTGCAGGAGGGCATCGAGGTCCAGGCGTCGACCAACGTCACCATCAACGGCGCGTTGTCGGTCGGCGCCCTCGAGGAGACCGTCACGGTCTCCGGCGAGGCCCCCATCGTCGACGTGCAGAGCGCGGCCCGCACGGAGGTCATCCAGCGCGACGTCATCGACGCGCTGCCGACCCCGCGCAACACGCAGTCCATCGGCTACCTCGCGCAGGGCGTGCGGCTCACCCGGCCGGACGTCGGCGGGGCGCAGATGATGGAGCAGGTCCGCATGTCGGTGCACGGGGCCACCCCGCGCCACACGACGATGCAGGTCGACGGCATGATCGTCAACTCGCAGATGGGCGACGGCCTGATCATGAACTACAACAACCAGGCGCTGAGCCAGGAGATGGCGATGACCACCTCCGGCAACAACGCCGAGGTTGCGGCGGGCGGCCTGCGCCTGAACATGATCCCGAAGGACGGCGGCAACCAGCTCGCCGGTACGAACTACATGGGCTTCACGCTGAACGAGGGCTGGCAGGCCGACAACTTCACCCAGCAGATCCAGGACCTCGGCCTGACCTCGAACCAGGGCGTCACCAACATCCACGACATCAACCCGGCGATCGGCGGCCCGATCCTGCAGGACAAGCTGTGGTACTTCACGTCGGCCCGCGCCATCTCGGTCGACGAGCTCTTCGCCGGCGCCTTCCAGCCGACCCTGCGCACCGACGTCGGCCCCGAGGTCATCCAGGACTACTTCAAGCGCGGCGCCAAGATCACCTGCGAGGACCCGAACAGGAGCATCGGCTGCGTCGGGGACCACCCGGCGATAGCTTCCGCCGAGCGGGCGGTCGCCGAGCAGCACGTCCGCAGCGTCCTGCTGCGCCTGACGTCGCAGGTCTCGCAGCGCAACAAGGTGTCCGCGTACCTCGACCGCATCTTCAAGTGGAAGAAGCGCGAGTTCTCGACCACCCGCGAGCCGATCCAGGCGGCCGGCTTCCGCGATCCGGGCCAGGCGAACTACCACACGTTCCAGGCCAAGTGGACGTCGACCATCAGCAGCCGCGCGCTGCTCGAGGTCGGCTACTCGCAGGTCTACGAGCGGCTGCTCATCGCCAGCCAGCCGGAGTCGGCGCTGCGGGAGGTGTTCCCGGACAACATCCCGCTGCCGAACCTGCGGGCGGATACGCCGGGCAACCTGCGCACCTGCATCGCCACTCCCTGCTACTGGGACGCCGGCTACCCCCAGACCGGTCCGTGGTTCGCCAACGCGGTCATCGGCGACCTGTCGACCGGCCTGCAGACCAACAACTACTGGGGCGACATCTGGATCACCCCCTCCGACCGCCGCTACCCGAACGCGGCGCTGTCCTACGTCACCGGCTCGCACAACTTCAAGGTGGGCGTGCAGTGGTCGTTCGGCAACGACGGCGACACCCGCAACCGGCTGGGCCACCTGAACATGCGCCCGTACGGCGGACTCCCGCAGCCGTGCGATCCGGATCCGTCGGTGCCGTGCGAGGATCGGCACGGAATCGATGCGCTCAACTACCCGACGAGCTGGAACACGACCGTGCGGGCGGATCGCGGCTTCTACGTGCAGGACACCTGGACGCTCGACCGGCTGACGATCAACGCCGGTGTGCGGTACGACCACTTCGAGTCGCTGATCAACACGTTCCGCACCGGCGGCAACCTGCAGGGCGGCCGCTTCATCAGCCAGCGGGCGGCCCCGGAGATCCCGGCAACGCCGTACTGGAACGACATCGTGCCCCGCGTCAGCGCGACGTACGACCTGTTCGGCGATGCGCGGACGGCGCTGAAGTTCTCGATGAACAAGTACATGCGGCCGTACGCCAGCGGCCACGGCGAGCGGTACTCGCCGTATCGCGAACGGAGTGACCGCCGCGACTGGTTCGACTGCGTGCTGAACCCGGCCATCCACCAGACCGGTGGGGTCGGCAACCCGCGCGGCGACTGCGCCACCGCGGCCGACCTCGCCGGCCTGCCCGCATCGCCCGACTTCTACCTGAGCACGAACTACGACGGCATCGTTCAGGACCACGAGATCGGCCTGCGGAACAACACGACCACGTTCCGGGAGGGCGGGCTCGCCGTTCCCGACTCCCAGCCCCACCCCGACCTGCAGCGCGAGTACAACTGGGAGTACAACGCCGGCATCCAGCACGAGCTGCTGCCGCGCGTATCGCTGAACGTCGGCTGGTACCGCCGCGTGTTCGGCGACATCGAGGCGCGGAGCAACGCGGCGCTGCAGACCTGCAACGTCGCGACCGCGCAGGCCGGCGTGCCGTGCGGAAGCTGGATCCCGTTCCAGGTGAATTTCGACGATCCGGACGGCCACGTGGCGCGTCTGCGCGGGCTCGGCCAGAACATCTCGATCACGCAGCCGAACTTCCTGGCGTTCGACCTCGATCCGGCCTACCGCGGCCTGGTCAACAACCTCGACATCACCTCGGACATCAACCGCAACTACTACAACGGCTTCGAGGTGAGCATGAACGCCCGGCTGCCGAACGGCGGCAACGTCTTCGGCGGCTGGACCGCGAGCCAGCACATCCAGGACACCTGCGGTCTGGTGGTGGATCCGAACGGCGTCAGCATCGAGGATCCGATCCGCGGCGCCGACGAGGGCATCCGCCGGGGCGGCCGCTGGTGCGACCAGAGCGCACTGGGGATGCCGTTCCGCCACGACTTCAAGCTGTTCGGCGCCTATCCGCTGCCGGGCGACTTCGAGTTCAGCGGATCGATCCAGGCCTACTCGGGCGGCGAGCGCGAGCTGACCTGGTCGGTGCCGTCCAGCTACTTCCCGGGCGGCGTGCGGACGCGGGGCGCCACGGTCCAGTTGTTCCAGCCGGGCACGAACTTCCTGCCCTACTGGACGCAGGTGGATATCGCGCTGCGCAGGATCTTCCGCTTCGGCGGCGTCGAGTCGTCCGTGCAGGCCGACATCTACAACCTGATGAACAAGGCCGTGGTCGTCGACGAGACCGAGTCGTACGGCGGCTCCTGGGGCCGGCCGACGCGCCTGCTGCAGGGTCGTCTGCTGCGCATGGCGTTCCAGGTGAACTGGTAGATCGACGTTCGGCTCAAGGCTGAGCCGTTTCTCCGGGGCCGGTGGGGGACCTCCCCCACCGGCCCTTTTCTTTGCTCCGTACCTTCGCGAATCACGCAAGGCGGACGTGGTGCTCGTCGTCGGCGTCGGTCCGACTGATGACGAGGTAGCGGTGCGACATGGCCGCGAACGGAGCGACGGCGCGCGCCTTCTCCCGCAACCGCCAGACGACGCGCGCCACGTCGACGGATCTCCCCCACTTGCACTCGACGAACGCGGCGCGTTCGCCGGCCGCATCGACGGCGACCAGATCAATCTCGGTACGGGAGTCCCAGTAGCGGCCTACCCGCAACGGCTGCCAGCCGAGCAGCCGTTGCCAGTTGCCGATCAGGTGCTGGCGACAGATGTCCTCGTAGGGCGGACCCATGAACGTGTCCAGGTCGGGGAGCACGACCGACTCGAGCACCTGCCGGCTCCGGCCGGCCTCCAGGGCCGAGCGGTTGGGGTAGACATACCGGAACCAGAAGCGCAGGAACGGGTCGGCCAGGCGGTACAGGCTCCGGCGCGAGCGTTCCGGCCTGGGCTCGGTCACCGGCGTCTCCCGGCGGACGAAGCGCAGGCGCCGCAGCGTGTCGAGGTACTTGCCGGCGCTGGCGTGGGCGATCCCGGCGTCCTGGGCGATCTCGTTCGGGCGGGTCTTTCCTACCGCCAGCGCGTGCAGGATGGCGAAGTAGGCGCCCGGATCGCGGAGCTCCTCCCGGACGAGGAACTCGGGCTCGGCATACAGCGGCCCGGCCGGCGACAGCGCGAGGGCATGCGCCGCCTCGCCCGGGGACTCGTGACGCGCGACCTGCTCGGCATAAGCCGGCACGCCGCCGAAGAGGCCGTAGGCCACGGCGCGGCGTTCGAACGACCAGCCGGGATGGAAGTCGGCAACCTCGTCGAAGGACATCGGCCGCACTTCGAGCTGCGCCGTGCGACGCCCGTAGAGCGGCGCCCGCGGGTCCGCTACCGCGGCATCCAGGACCGAGAAGGAAGACCCGGTAAGGAAGAGCTTGACCGCACCATCGTGGCCGTCCCAGGCGTGCTGCAGCAACGAGTCGATGCCCGGAACACTGCGCTGGAGATACGGCAGCTCGTCGAGAACCAGCGGGATCTCCATGCGGCCGCAGCGCTCCACGGCGTACTCGACAGCTTCGCTCCAACCGGAAAACCGGGTGCGCGCCAGCAGCGAATCGTCGAGCGTACGCGCCAACTCGCGCGTGAACAACCGCAGCGCCTCCGGCGCGGTGCTCATGGGGCACGCGAAGAACGCGAGGGGCCTGCCGGCGCCGAACTGTCTCAACAGCGCCGTCTTGCCGAGTCTGCGCCGCCCGTAGATGACGAGCAATTCCCGCCGGTCCGACGCCGCGAGCCGATCGAGCAGGGCCAGCTCGCTCACACGATTGACGAATCTATACACTGGCCAAGAATAACATGTGCATGACTCGCATTCTCATGAGTAACATTCTCATGACACCGTACATGTCCGGCGCCGACGACACCCTGCGGGCGACCGCCGCCCGTGACGCTCGGCCTCAGGGTGCCAGCGGCAGCATCCGGACACGTGACAGAGACTTGACCTTCCGCCGTCAGGTGCTACGCTTGGCGCGATAGCGCATCGTCCGCCTCGGCGTCCGTCGTCGTCCGAACTCGTCTGTCGTTGTCGTCGTCGCTTTCCGTCGTTCATCGACCGTTCTGCGTGATGGCAGGCGTTCATGGCGGAGAAATCGACGTTCGCGCAACCGCATTCACGAGGAGGAGAGATGACAGTCGTCAAGTGCGCGCGCGGCGCGTTGGCCGCGTTCATCGTGCTGACCTTGGCTCCCGCGGCGCTCGCCCAGAGCTCGATCACCGGCGAGGTCAGCGACAACACCGGGGGCGTCCTGCCTGGCGTCACCGTGGAAGTCTCCAGTCCGGCACTGATCGAGGGGAGCCGCGTCGCGGTTTCCGACGGCACCGGCCGCTACACCGTCATCGATCTGCGCCCTGGCACCTACACCGTCACGATGAGCCTGCCGGGCTTCTCGACCTTCGTGCAGGAAGGCCTGGAGCTGCAGGCGAACTTCACGCTGACGGTCAACGGAGCGCTGTCGGTCGGCGCGCTCGAGGAGACCGTCACGGTCTCGGGCGAGGCGCCCGTGGTCGACGTGCAGAGCGCGGCCCGGACCGAGGTCCTGCAGCGCGACACCATCGACGCGCTGCCGACCCCGCGCAACACGCAGTCGATCGGCTACCTGGCGCAGGGGGTCCGGCTGACCATCCCGGACGTCGGCGGCGCCCAGATGATGGAGCAGGTGCAGATGATCTCGCACGGCGCCAACTCCGACCACTCCGTCATGCAGGTCGACGGCATGATGGTCAACGCGGAGCTGGGCGACGGCCGGATCATGAACTACAACAACCAAGCGCTGAGCCAGGAGATGGCGGTCAGCACCTCGGGCAGCCCGGCGGAGGTCTCGGCCGGCGGGCTCCGGCTGAACATGATCCCCAAGGACGGCGGCAACCAGTTCAGCGGGTCGAACTACATCGGCTTCACCGACGGCGGGTGGCAGGCGAACAACCTGACGCCGGAGCTGAACCAACTGGGACTCGAGTCGACGCAGGGCGTGTCGAACATCCACGACGTCAATCCGGCCATCGGCGGCCCGATACTGCGGGACAAGCTGTGGTACTTCACCTCGGTCCGCGGCATCTCGGTCGACGAGCTGTGGCCCAACGCGTTCGTCCCCACGTTCCGGCAGGGCGCCAGCCAGCAGGAGATCGAGGAGTACTTCCGCACCTTCGACAAGGACCATCCGGCCGTCGAGAGCCGCGAGGACGCCATCGTGGAGCAGTACGTCCGCAGCGCGCTGTTCCGCGTGACGTCGCAAGTCTCCCAGCGCAACAAGGTGAGCGCGTACCTCGACCGGATCTTCAAGTTCAAGGCCCGCGAGTTCTACGGCAACACCGAGCCGATCCGGGCGTCGAGCCACCGTGACCCCGAGTTCGGGAACTATCACACGGCCCAGGCGAAATGGACGTCGACGATCAGCAGCCGCGCGCTGCTCGAGGTGGGCTACTCGCAGGTCTACGAGCGGCTGCGGCTCGGTTACCAGCCGAACACGCCGATCGAGGCAGGGGGCGCCGGGAGGCAACTGCAGCATCCGAAGCCGGACGACCTGATGACCTGCATCCACACGCCCTGCTACCACCCGCTGAGCTACGACCAGACGCGGGGTTGGTTCGACGACGTCCGCTTCTACGACCGGGGCACGGGGCTGACGACCCATGCCTACACCTACGACATCCTGGTCACGCCGGCCGACCGGCGCTACCCGAACGCGTCGTTCTCGTACGTCACCGGCTCGCACAACTTCAAGGTCGGCATGCAGTGGTCGATGAGCAACGGCGGCGTCGGCTTCGACGGCAACGGCAGCCTGCTGGCGCGATTCAACGAGGGCGTGGCCGAGGAGGTCAGCGTCTACAACCTGCCCGCCTACTACAACACCTACGTGCGGGCAGACCGCGGCATCTACGCCCAGGACACCTGGACGATCGACCGACTCACCATAAACGCCGGTGTCCGCTTCGAGCAGTTCCAGTCCGGGAACGACACCTACCGTGCCGGCGCCGGCATCGGCGGCGGCCGGTTCATCGGCGCACGCCTGTTCAACGCGCGGGACCAGAAGCCGTTCTGGAACGACATCGCGCCGCGGTTCAGCGTGGTCTACGACCTGTTCGGCGACGCGCGGACGGCGCTGAAGTTCTCCGTGAACCGCTTCATGAAGCCGTGGACCAACGGCTTCGGGCGACGCTACCATCCCATCTCGCTGCAGTCGGACACCCGCGACTGGTTCGACTGCGCCCTGCACCCCGACGTCCACAGCGGCGGCGCGGCGCGTTGCGCGACGGCGGCCGATCTCGCCGCGCTGGGGATGCCCGACTACACCGGGACCAATGGCGACTTCATCGCGCAGGACCACGAGATCGGCACCGTGGGCACCAACGCCGTCGTCTTCACCAGCGGCGAGCTGGCGCAGGTGGGCCAGCGCCCCGACCCCGACCTGCAGCGCGAGTACAACGTCGAGTGGACGGGCAGCGTCCAGCACGAGATCGCCCCGCGCGTCTCGCTGACCGCCGCCTACTACCGGCGGGTCTTCTACGACATCGAGCATGCCGAGAACCGCGCCCTGCGAGGCTGCGACGTCTCGACCGCACAGGCAGGCGTCCCGTGCGGCGACTGGATCCCGTTCAACGTCACGTTCGACGATCCGGGCGGGCGGCTGGCGTACCTCGGCAGCATCGGTCAGGCGCCGACGCTGGCGGACACGTCGTTCCTGGCGTTCAATCGGGACCCGGCGACGCGGACCCTCAAGGACATCGTCCACGTCAACTCCGACATCAACCGCAACTACTACAACGGGTTGGAGCTGAGCCTGCAGGCGCGGCTGCCGAACGGCGGCACGCTGTTCGGCGGCTGGACGATGCACCAGCACGTGCAGGACACCTGCGGCCTCACCCAGAACCCGAACGGCGTCAGCGAGCGGGACATGATCGACCGCAACCGGACGACGCTGCGCGGCGGCCGATTCTGCGATCAGAGCGCGCTGGGCATCCCGTTCCGCAACGACTTCAAGCTGTTCGGCGCCTACCCGCTGCCGGGCGACTTCGAGTTCAGCGGATCGATCCAGGCCTACTCGGGCAACGAGCGCGAGATGCGCTGGACCATCACCGACGCCTACTTCCCCGGCGGCAACCTGACGGACAACCAGCCGGTACAGATGTTCGCGCCGGGCACCAACTACTTCGGCTACTGGACCCAGGTCGACTTCGCCATCCGGCGGCTCTTCCGGGTCGGCAACTGGGAGTACTCGGCGCAGGTCGACATCTACAACGCGCTCAACGCGAGCGCCATCATCAGCGACAACGACTCCTACGGGTCGGGCTACGCGACACCGACGCGGCTGCTGCAGGGCCGCCTGGCGCGCGTGGCCTTCCAGGTGAAGTGGTAGGAACGGTCTCCACGTCGAGCTCTGCGTATCGCCTGCGGCCGGTGGGGCAGGTTCCCACCGGCCATTTTCTTGCGGACCGACGAATCCGTTCCGTCACGAAGAGCTGCAAACCGCAACGGATGCGGCCGCGTCGAGTCGGGCCGGGGACGCGGTATGATGGTCCTTGAGATCGAGCGGCGGTACCAGGGGACACACCCAAGTGGCCACGGCGCAACCCGTCTTCAAGTTCAGGTACGAGGACTACCGGACCGCGCCGCCGGACAAGCGCTACGAACTGCTGGACGGAGAGTTGCTCTTGAACCCGGCGCCGAACCTGAAGCACCAGAGCGTGCAGGTTCGACTGGGAAGCAGGCTCGGCCGATTCGTCGAAGAGAAGGCGCTGGGCTATTTCTTCTTCGCCCCCTGCGACGTGGTGCTGTCCGACACCGACGTCGTGCAGCCGGACCTGCTGTTCGTCTCCCACGCTCGCGCGCACCTGCTGATTGGCGGCGACAACGTGCAGGGAGCACCCGATCTGGTGGTCGAGATCCTGTCTCCCACAACCGCCGAGAGAGACCGCGGCTACAAGCGGGCGCTCTATGCGAAGCACGGGGTGAAGGAGTACTGGCTGGTCGACCCGGCGGCCGAGACCGTATCGATCCTGCGCCCGCGAGCCGGCGCACTCGAAGTGGCGCGCACGTTCGGGCGCAACGAGACACTGCGCTCTCCCCTGCTCGCCAGCTTCCAACTCGACCTGGACGACGTCTTCTCGTCGTGAGCGTGGGCCCGGAATCCCCGAGACGCCCCGACTATTCGATCTCGAACGGAATACGCAGGCCGACGTCCCCACCGACGGCCAGTTCGTAGCTCCCGCTTGCCCAACGGCCGGCGGGTGAGGCGAAGAACAGGTACCCCTGCACGCACCGGTACTGGTTCACGTCCGCGAGCGAACGCCGGACGCCATTGTCCACGAAGAACTGCAGCCTGTTCGCGCATTCGCTCGGCGATCGGTTGGCGCCGCCCCGGAGCTGAAGCAGCAACGGCAGCAGGCTGGTGCGTTGGCGACGATAGGTTCGTTGGGAGATCAGCGGCGTCCGAGACCCGTCAGGATGCAAGACCTCGACGTCGTCCGGCCGGAACGTCATCGCCTCTCCCACCCTGCCCTGGATCGCCAGGTCGATGGCCAACCATTTCGGATCGTGATCGCGCGGAAAGTAGTAGCGGGCTACCCAGGCGCGCAAATGGCAGTCATTGAATCCCGTCACGCCGAGATTGATTCGAAACCACTTGCCGGGTTCCGAACAATCGTGGGCATCGACCCCGGCAACCGACAGGACGGCGACGAGCGAGAACGCCGCCAGTGCGCCCGCTACGCGAGCCTGCGTATGGCCAACCGACGCGCGCCGGAATACTTGCCGCACCTGCCCAGCATAGTTTCGCCGGCGTGGCAAGTCCATGCAGCCCGCTACGCGGAAGGAGCCCACCGAACGCGACGCCCATCGACGACCTGAAGTACCCTGTCGGACATGCACCGTGCTGCGTTGCCGGCTGCGGCGTTAGCGGTGACGAGCCTCATCGCTACCGGATGCGGGACGCCATCCGCTCCCGAACCGCCTGCCTCGGACGGCTCGGCGGAAACGCTGCCGGCCGGACCGATCACCTTCACGCGCCACGTGGCCCCGATCGTCTTCGAGCACTGCGCGACGTGCCACCGCCCCGGCGGCTCGGGCCCGTTCACACTGCTGAGCTACGATGACGTCGCCCGCCGCGCCCGACAGATCGCCGAGGTCACGACGAGCGGCTTCATGCCGCCGTGGCTGCCGGAGCCGGGCTTCGGCGAGTTCGTCGGCGAGCGGCGCCTGACAGACACGCAGATAGCGACCTTGGCCGCATGGGCCGAGTCGGGCACCGAGGAGGGCGACGCATCCGATCTCCCGGAGCCGCCCGCCGCCACCGACGGCTGGGCGCTGGGCGAACCGGACCTGACGGTGTCGCTGCCAGCCCCGTATACGCTGCCGGCGGACGGGCCCGACGTCTTCCGCAACCTCGTCATGCCCCTGCCGGTCGGCGAGACACGCTGGGTCAAGACGGTGGAGTTGCGCCCGGGCAACCCGCGGTTCGTGCACCACGCCATCATGGCGGTCGACGACACGACGTCGTCACGTCGCCGGGAGGCCGAGGAGGCCGAGCAGCCGGGAGAGCCCGGTTTCAGCGGCATGGAGATGGGCCTGGCATTCATGCCGGACGGGCACCTGATGGGCTGGACTCCGGGCATGGCCCCGAACCCCGGCATCGACGGACTCGCCTGGCGCCTCGACCCCGGCACCGACTTCGTCCTGCAGCTCCACATGCTGCCGTCGGGCCGCGCGGAGACCATCGCGCCGGTGGCCGGCTTCCACTTCGCGGACGCGCCGCCGTCGGGGCCGCCCCTCTATCTGATCCGGCTGGACGCGGACCACCTGCTCGACATCCCACCGGGCGCTGCCGACTTCGTCGTCTCCGACGCCGTCGAGTTGCCGATCGACGTCGAGTTGCACGCCGTCTATCCCCACGCGCACTATCTGGCGAAGTCCATGGAGGGCAGGGCGACGCTGCCCGACGGCGGCGAGCGGTGGCTGATCCGCATCGACGAGTGGGACTTCGACTGGCAGGACGTCTACCGCGTGCGCGAGCCGTACCTGCTGCCGGCCGGCACCACGCTCTCGATGCGATTCACCTACGACAACTCGGCCGACAATCCGCGCAATCCCAACGATCCGCCCCGGCGGGTGCGGGCCGGCAATCGATCGTCGGACGAGATGGCGCACCTGCAACTCCAGGTGCGGCCGCGCCGCGCCGCCGACCTGGTATTGCTGCGGGAGTCGCTCTATCGGCACGCGATCCGCAGGAACCCGGCGAATCCGTGGTCGTACTACGAGCTCGGCAACGCCCTGCTGGAGCAGGATCGCCTGGACGAGGCGGCGCGGCAGTACCTGGCCGGCCTGGGCGCCGATCCGACGCACGTGCCGTCGCGCACCAGCCTGGGCGCGGTGCGCGAGCGCCAGGGCCGGCTGGACGAGGCGGCGGCGGAATTCCGAACCGTGGTGGAGCTGGATCCCGGCTACGCCGACGGACACTTCAACCTGGGCAGCGTGCGGCTAGCCCAGGGCCGGCTGGAGGACGCGGCCGGCCATCTCCGCGAGGCGCTCGCGCTGGAGCCCGACCATGCGGCGGCGCACACGAACCTGGGGTACACGCTGCGCGAGCTCGGCCGGCTCGACGAGGCGGTGACCCACCACCGCGAGGCCCTGCGGCTGCAGCCCGGCTCGGCCGAGGCCCACAACAACCTGGGTAGCGTCCTGGCGATGGGCGGCCTTCTGGACGAGGCGATCGACCAGTTCCAGCGCGCGCTACGCCTGCAGCCCGACCACGTCCCGGCGCGCCAGAACCTGGAGCTGGCCCGCGAAATCGCGGCCGAGCTGGAGCGGGCCGGACTGCGCTGAAGCGAGCAGGCCTCCGGGGCCCGGCCCGGAAACCGTCACCTTGCGGCTCCGCCTTGCCCCGCAGCCAAGCCTCGCCGGGAGTCTGCCGCCGTGCTACGGCGCGGGCTCCTACTCGATGCGGATGGGATCGCCCTGGTTGGCGATATCGATCGCGAGCTCGTCCTCCCCGGCCGGATAGTCGTTGGACTGCAGGATGAACGCGATGACGTCGTTCAACTGCCGCGCCGTCAGGCGTCCCGGCGCGTCCTGCGGCATCGTCGCGTTCGTGAAGTCCGCGAACTCCCACAGCGTCGCGCCGCTCCACCCGCCGATGAAGCCGGAGCCCTTCAGGCCGGGCGCCATCTCTCCGCCGAACAGGTCGGCAGCGTGGCAGGCGGCGCATTGCTCGCGGTACGCGGTCCGGCCGCGGGTCGCCTGCTGGTCCGTGTAGACGCCGTCGTTGATGGTGCGGTCCTGCGCCGCCGCCGGAACCGACAGCCCCGCAACGACAACCGCCGCCGCACAAAGGACGAAAGCGAACCGACGTGTGATCATGTCCTCAACTCCCGGCGTTCATTCTCTCATATTCGCCGTGAACCGGAGGTGCCCCCCCGTCGGACTCAGCGCTTTTCGGCGAGCACGTCGAAGTCCCGGCCGAGAGCCAGGGAACCGGGCAGGGCGTCCAGCCGCTTCACGAGACGGCGATAATGGTAGTAGGGCCGCCAGCCGCGGATGCGCCGCCGGCACGCGGCGATCTCCGCGTCGATCCGGGCCGCCTTGTCTTCGCGCCGCTCCGGCCCGATCCCTGCTGCGGCGTGCTGCGCGGTTCCCGCGCCCGCCGTCAGATCCGTGCGCCGCATCCCGCGTGTGCCATCGCTCCAGCCGGGAATGGCGCCGAGCGCGCGCAGACCCCGGCGTATTCCGATGGATCGAACGCGCAGCACGCGGAACCCGACGTCCTCGAACAGCCGCAGGAGCTGCGCCCGCGAGAAGAACGACAGGTGCCCCTGGTCGAGAACCGGCACGTCACCGGGCGCCAGCCTCTCCGCGGCGCGTTGCAGGGGGCGCACGTCGGCCTCACCGTTCGGGGTGACGACGCGCAGCCGCGCGCCCGGCCGCATGATCCGCCGGGTCTCCTCCAGGTGCCGGCGCGGGTGCGTCACGTGCTCCAGCAAGTCCTTCTGCAGCACGTAGTCGAACGCCGCCGCCGGCAGGCAGGCCTCCTCCAGCGTGCCCCGGTGCACCCTGGCGTCGAACCGGTCGCGGGCGTACCAGGCGCCGAACGTCGAGATCTCGACGCCTTCCACCTCCCAGCGGGTGATGGGCATGAGCGATGCGAGCAGGAATCCGAGGGCGCTGCCGACCTCGAGGAAGCGGCCTGCCGGGCGGAGCCGCAGCAGCTCGCGAGCGAGAAAGAACGCGTCGCGATCGTACCGCTGCCGCTGGCGGGCGTACCCTCCGAAGCCGTGCGTCGCGGTCGAATCGAAGTAGTCGGCGCCGTACAGGACGTCGAGCGCGGCCGGCGAGAGGCGGGGGCGTACCTGCCGGACCCCGCAGCCGCCGCACCGATGCAGCCAGACCGGGCCGACGCCGGGCAGTCCGGCCTCCACGAGCGGGCTCATGCGACCGGCCGCGCCGCAGACGTCGCACGGATCCACCATGCCGGGGGCATGATATCTTTCGCTTCGCCGATGCCACAGTCCGAATCCTCCCGTTTGTTCAACCGCGCGCGCCGGGTCCTGCCCGGCGGCGTCAACAGCCCCGTGCGCGCCTTCGGCGCGGTCGGCGGCCGGCCCCCTTTCATCGAGCGGGCGCGGGGCGCACGCCTGTACGACGTCGACGGGCGCAGCTACGTCGACTACGTGATGTCCTGGGGTCCGCTCATCCACGGGCACGCCCCGCCCGAGCTGACGCGCGTGCTGCGGGCCGCTACGGGTCGCGGCACCAGCTTCGGCGCCCCCACCGCGCAGGAGGTCGAGCTCGGCCGGCTCGTTTGCCGCCTGGTTCCGTCCATCGAGCGCGTGCGGTTCGTGAACTCGGGCACCGAAGCCACGATGAGCGCCATCCGCGTCGCCCGCGCGGCCCCCGGCCGCGACCGCATCGTGAAGTTCGCCGGCTGCTACCACGGCCACGGGGACGCCTTCCTGGTGCAGGCGGGTTCGGGAGCCACCACGCTCGGCGTTCCGACCAGCCCCGGCGTCGCCCGCGCCACCGCGGCCGACACGCTGATCGCGACCTACAACGACGTCGAATCCGTCGACCGCCTCTGCTCCGCTCACCGCGACGCCATCGCCGCCGTCATCGTCGAGCCGATCGCCGGCAACATGGGGGTGGTGCCGCCGGCTCCCGGCTTCCTCGACGGGCTGCGCGACCTCTGCGATCGGCACGGCAGCGTGCTGATCTTCGACGAGGTCATCTCGGGATTTCGCGCGTCGAAGGGCGGCGCGCAGGCGGTCCACGGGGTGAAGCCGGACCTGACCTGCCTCGGCAAGATCATCGGCGGCGGCCTGCCGGTGGGCGCCTACGGCGGACGGGCCGACCTTATGGATCGCGTATCCCCGGCCGGGCCCGTCTACCAGGCCGGAACCCTGTCGGGCAATCCCCTGGCGATGACGGCCGGGATCTGGGCGCTGTCGAAGCTGTCGGCGCCGCTGTACCGCAGGCTGGACAAGCTCGGGAGCCGTCTGGCGGACGGGCTGCGGGACGCCGCCCGCGAGGCCGGGGTGCCCCTCACGGTCAACGCCGCCGGCTCGGTGCTCACCCCTTTCTTCAGCGCCGGACCGGTGACGGACTACGTCTCGGCGACCGCGGCCGACACCGACGCGTACGCCGCGTTCTTCCGCGCCATGCTCGAGCGGGGCGTCTACCCGCCGCCCTCGCAGTTCGAGGGCTGGTTCCTCTCGGACGCCCACACCGAGCGCGACGTCGATCGCACGGTGCGGGCGGCCCGCCAGGCGCTGGCCGACGTCCGGCCGGCCGCGTAGCCGGAAGCGCCGGCTTGGTATCATGCGCGCAGTGACGACCGAGATCCGTCTGCACCGCACCACGCCGGTGCCGGTCGGCGGCGTGCAGATCGGCGGCGGCGCGCCGGTGGCGGTGCAGTCGATGACGCTGACCGACACCGCCGACGCGGCGGCGACTGCCGCGCAGTGCATCGAGCTGGCCGGCGCGGGGTCCGAGCTGGTGCGCGTCACCGTCAACCAGGACGACGCGGCGCGCGCCGTGCCGGAGATCAAGCAGCGCATGCTGGACGCCGGCTGCACGGCGCCGCTCATCGGCGACTTCCACTACAACGGCCATCTGCTGCTGACCCGGCACCCGGCCTGCGCGGTGGCGCTCGACAAGTACCGCATCAATCCGGGCAACGTCGGGACGGGCCGGCGCCGCGACGAGCAGTTCTCCACCATCTGCGCGGTGGCCCGCGATTGCGGCAAGCCCGTGCGCATCGGCGTCAACGGCGGCTCCCTGAACCAGGAGCTCGTCATGGCGAAGATGCAGGAGAACACCGATCGCGATCTCGGCCGAACGTCGGAAGACATCATCAACGAGTGCATGGTGGTGTCCGCCCTCGAATCGACCGCGCTGGCCCTCGACAGCGGCCTGCGCGACAGCCAGATCATCCTCTCGGCCAAGGTGTCCCGGCCCCGCGATCTCGTCGCCGTCTACCGCGCGCTGGCCGCGCAGACGTCGCAGCCGCTGCACCTCGGGCTGACCGAGGCGGGCATGGGCGTGAAGGGACTCGTGTGGTCGGCGTCGGCCATGGGCATCCTGCTGCACGAAGGCATCGGCGACACGATCCGGGTGTCGCTGACGCCGCGCCCGAACGGCGATCGGCGCGAGGAGGTCTACGCCGCATGCGAGCTGCTGCAGGCGCTCGGACTGCGGTCGTTCGCGCCGAGCATCACCGCCTGCCCCGGCTGCGGCCGAACCACCAGCACGACGTTCCAGGAGCTGGCGGAGCGCATCCAGGGCTACGTGCGCGGGATGATGCCGACCTGGAAGACGGACTACGAAGGCGTCGAGGAGATGACCGTGGCGGTCATGGGCTGCGTCGTCAACGGCCCGGGCGAATCGAAGGCGGCCAATATCGGGATCAGCCTGCCGGGCACGGGCGAGGAGCCGACCTGCCCGGTCTACGTGGACGGCCGACACGCGACGACGCTGCGCGGCTCCTACGACGAGCTCTCCGAGGCCTTCCGCCGTCTGATAGACGATTACGTCGAAGAGAAGTACGCCAGGAAGCCGGTGGCGTCACCCTGGCAGTCTGCGCCGTAGAACGGCGTAGACTTCCAGCCCGGCCCGGTTGGGCAGCAAGCGGAGCCGTAGGCGAGGCTTGTCGGGCCAGCTGCACCGGCCGCCTGGCCTCGCTCCCGGCCCGGGGGGCGATGCAGTCCCGTCGCCACCCCGCGGACCGCGACCGCAATCCGACCACCACGTTCCATGCCGCCCGCCAGCCCCATCCGCCTCATCGCCATCGACATCGACGGCACGCTGCTCGACGGCCGCGGCGCGTTGCCGCCGCGCAACCGCCGGGCCGTCCACCGGGCCATCGAACAGGGGATCCGGGTCGTGCTGGTGACCGGCCGCGCCTTCCATCACGCGCGGCCGATCGCCGAGGCGCTCGCACCGGAGCATGCGCCGGACGCGCTTGCCCTCATCGTCAGCAACGGCGCGTTGACCAAGCGGGCGGACGGAACCACCGTGGACAGCCGCCTCGTGCCGCGCGACACCGCGCGCGCCATCGTCGAGGCGATGCGCCCGCGCCATCGCGGGGTCGCGATCCTCTTCGACCGGCCCGACGCGCGGCAGTACGTCTACGAGCGCATCGACTGGAGCCATCCCCAGCGGCACTGGTACTACGAACGAAACCGCACGTTCATGACCCGCGTCGAACCGATCGAGGCGGCGCTCACCGAAGATCCGATCCAGGTGGCGTTCACCGGCGGCGTGGAGCAGATGCGGGCGCTGTCCGCCGAGGTGCGTGGCCTGCCGCAGGCGCCGGAGGTCACCGTCACCCTGACGGAGTATGCGGAGCGCGACTTCTCCCTGCTCGACCTGATCGCCGGAGGCTGGTCCAAGGGCGCGGCGCTGCGGGAGCATGCCCGCCGCCTCGAGCTCGACCGCACCGCGGTCATGGCGGTGGGCGACAATCTGAACGACCGCGAGATGCTCGAGTTCGCGGGCCGGCCCGTGGTGATGGGCAACGCGGTGGAGCCGCTCAAGCGTCTCGGCTGGGAGATCACGGCGACCCACGACGAATGCGGTCTTGCGGCCGCCATCGACGCGGTCGTCGGTCGGGAGTCCGCGGCGCTCCGTTGACCCGACCCGGCTTCAGGGCGCCGGCTCGCCCGCGAGCGCCCCGGTCAGCGCCCGCTCCCGAACCCACCAGATCGCTGTCACGAGGCTGCCGACCAGCAGCAGGCCGGCCGAGACCCCGATCCAGAGCCCGAGGACGCCCCAGCCGACGACGAAGCAGAGCAGATAGCCGACGGGCAGCCCGACCCCCCAGTGGCCGGCCAGGTTCAGGAGCATCGGGGTCCGCGTGTCGCCGAGGCCCCGGAGCGCCCCGGTGGCCACGCCCTGCAGCCCGTCGAAGATCTGGAACAGCGCCGCGACAAGAATCAGGCTCAGGCCCACCTCGACAACCCCGGCGTCGACGGTGAACAGCCCCAGAATGGCGCGGGGGACGAGGAGGAACATCGCGGCGGCCGACGCCATGAATGCGGTCCCGACCGCGATCGCGGTCCAGCCGGCGCCGGACGCTCCCGCTGCGTCCCGCCGGCCCACCGCGTGCCCGACACGGACGGCGCCGGCCGCCGAGATCCCGAGCGGCACCATGTAGGTCAGCCCGGCCAGGTTGATGACGATCTGGTGCGCGGCCAGCGTCGCCGGCTCGAGCCGCGCGGCCAGCATGGTCACTGCCGCGAACGCACCGTACTCGAGCATCGCCTGCGTCGCCGCGGGCCAGCCGAGGCCCAGGAGGCGCCGGAGGCCGGCGATCCGCACCCCGGCGGCCAGCGTCCAGGGCCGCACGCCCCGACGGGAGACGGCGACGGCGAGAACGACCACCATGTAGGCGCGGGAGATGCACGTGGCCCAGCCCGCGCCGTCGACGCCCAGGGCCGGAGCGCCCAGGTTGCCGAAGATCAGGGCCCAGTTGGCGGCGGCGTTGACGACGTTGGCGGTGACCAGCGCGATCATGATCGGCCGGACCATCGACACCGCCTGCAGGTAGCGCCGGAACGCCGCGTACAGCAGCAGCAGCGGCAGGCTCCAGGCGACGATGCCGAAATAGGGACGCACCAGCGCCAGAACGGCCGGATCGAAGCCCCACACGTCGAGGCGGCTCCCGGCGATCCAGGCGAGCAGGCCGAGCGGCGCGGTCAGGACCAGCGCCAGGACGACCCCGTGCCGCAGCCAGCCGTCACAAGCCGCGTGGTCCCGGGCGCCGAACGCCTGCGACACGAGCGTGTCGAGGCCGAGCAGCAGTCCCATGCCGAAGACGCTGAGGGCCAGGAACAGTGCGCTGCCGACGCCGACCGCGCCGATGGCCTCCGGGCCGAGCCGGCCGACCATGGCGATGTCGACGATCTGCATCGACACCCAGCCGACCTCGGCGATGACGACCGGGGCCGCGAGCGACACGGTCGGGCGGATCTCGCGGCGGAGTGCGGCAAACAGGGACATCGGCATCAGGTACAGGGAGGCGCGGGCAGTCGGCGGGCGCCACGGCGCAGGCGCATCGGCCGCTTCCGCCTCTGTCGAACGACCGGCGATTGGGTTGCGAGCGGAGTCGCGCTAGCGCCAGGGCATCAGCCCTTCGATCCACTGGATGCGCGTCAGGTCGTTGTAGATCACCGTGACCATCAACATCATCAGGACCACGAAGCCGGCCAGCAGCATGCGCTCCTTGACACGCATGCTGAAATCGCGCCGCGCCACGCTCTCCATGCCCATGATGAAGATGTGGCCGCCGTCGAGGACCGGGATCGGCAGCAGGTTCAGTATGCCGAGGTTGAGCGAGATCATCGCCATGAGGCTGAAGAGCTGCACCCAACCCACCTGGGCGGCGCTGCCGGACAGTTGGGCGATGCCGACCGGACCGACGAGCTGCCGCGGCGAGGTCTCCGCGGTCAGCAGCCCCCAGAGGGTCTGGAAGATCAACCCGGACCACTCGTAGTTCCGCTCCAGACTCATGCCGAACGCCTCGATGAAGCCCGGCTCGACGATCCGCGTCTCGAACGGCCCGACCGTCATCCCGGTCAGTCCGATGTCGCCGCGCAGCGCGGGCGTGACACGGACCTCGAGCGGCTCGCCGGCGCGGCGAACGGTGAGGGTCAGCGGCACGTCGGGGCTGGCGTTGATACGCGCGATCAGCTCGGCATGGTCGACGCTCTCGCCGTCCACCGCCTCGATGACGTCGCGCGCCCGGAGCCCGGCCCGGTCCGCCGGCTCGTTCGGCATGACCTGCACGACCTGCGGGTGCACCGCCGGCCCGATGCCGAGATCGCCCATCTCGAAGCTCGTCTGGGCGTCCGGGGTCACCTGCAGGGTCCGTTCCCGCCCCTCCACACCGCGCACCACGATGGGGATCTCGCGCTCCGCGCGGGGCAGAACCTCCATGAACAGCGCGTTCCAGGTCTCGACGGCGCGGCCCGCGACGCTCACGATCCGCTCGCCGGGGGCGATGCCGGCGCGCGCGGCGGGAGAATCCTCCATCACGCGCCCGACGACGGGCGGCTCCTCCTCGTACGCGGGCTCCTCGGCTCCCTGATAGAGCACGAGCCACATGACGAGCACGGCGAGGACGAGATTCATCGCCGGCCCCATGATGAGCACCAGGAAGCGCTCCCACTTGGTCTTCGACATGAACTCGTCGGGGGCGCCGCTGCGATTCTCCTCCCCGTGCTCGCCGGCCATCTTCACGTAGCCGCCGAGTGGTATCGCGCTGACGCAGTACTCGGTGTCTCCGCGCGTGGCCTTGAGAATCTTCGGCCCGAACCCGAGCGAGAACGTCAGGACCCGGACACCGAGGCGGCGGGCCATCAGAAAGTGCCCCAGCTCGTGCACGAAGACGAGCACGCCGAGAACGAAAAGGAAGGCAAGCAGGGTGGTCAAGGTTCGGTCACCCGATCTGTACGAGTTTCTTCGATTCTACCCGCCAGCGACCGACGACGAAAAGCTGCGCGCCCAGGCGTCCACCTCGCGAACCTCGGCCAACGCGGCCGGCTCGGCCGGCGCGCGCCCCGCCGCGGCGTCGAGAGTGGTCTCGATCACGCGCGGAATGGCGGTGAACGGGAGCCGGCGCTCCAGGAACGCCGCCACCGCCACCTCGTTCGCCGCGTTGAGAACGGCGGGAAGCGACGTCCCGGCGCGCAGCGCGTGGTAGGCCAGCCCGAGACACGGAAAGCGGTCGGTGTCGGGAGGCTGGAAGTCGAGCGGTCCGCAAGCGGCCAGATCGAGCGCCGGCAGCGGCGCAGGCCAGCGCTCCGGGTGGGAAAAAGCGTACTGGATGGGCAGACGCATGTCGGTGACGCCGAGCTGCGCGATCACCGATCCGTCACGGAGTTCCACCAGCGAATGCACGACCGACTGCGGATGGACCACCACGTCGATGCGATCGGGCGGCGCGTCGAAGAGCCAGCGAGCCTCGATCACCTCGAGCCCCTTGTTCATCAGCGTCGCGGAATCGATAGTGATCTTCGGTCCCATCGACCACGTCGGATGGCGCAGGGCGTCCTCCGGCGTCACCGCCGCCAGCTCCGCGGCGGACCGCCCGCGGAACGGACCGCCCGACGCGGTCAGGATGTAGCGGAGCACATCGTTCGGCGCGCGCCCGTCGACGCACTGGTGGATGGCGTTGTGCTCGCTGTCGACCGGGAGAATCGCCACGCCCCGGCGCCGGGCCGCCTCGACCATGAGCCGGCCGGCCATCACCAGCACTTCCTTGTTGGCCAGCGCCACCGTCTTGCCCGCCTCGATGGCGGCCAGCGTGGCGCCGAGCGCCGCCGTCCCGGCCGAGGCACAGAGCACGAGATCCGCACGCGGATGCGTGGCCACCCGCACGAGCCCGTCCTCGCCGCTTCCGGCGTCGGCGGCGGCGGGCAGCGCTCCGGACACCCGTAGCCGATCCAGCGCCTCGTCGTCCGCCAGGGCCACCACGGCAGGCCGCAGGTCGGCGACCTGTTCGGCGAACCGCTCGACGTTGCGCCCGGCCGCAAGGCCGACGACCTCCAGGCGCTCGGGATGCGCGGCCACCACCGAGAGCGCGCTCCGGCCGATGGAGCCGGTCGAGCCGAGAATGGCGATCCGCTTCACGGCAGGCGCCCCCCGGCGAACGTCACCACGGTGTAGTAGACCGGCGCGGCGAACAGCAGCGCGTCTATCCGGTCGAGCACCCCGCCGTGCCCCGGAATGAGAGCCGAGGAGTCCTTGACCCCGGACGAGCGCTTCAGGTGCGACTCGAACAGATCGCCGGCCATGCCCGCCGCCCCGAGCGTCATGCCGAGGACGACGCGGGCGGGAGCATCCAGGCCGGGCAACCACCACGCCCCGGCGCAGGCAACCGTCAGCGCGGCCGCGACGAAGCCGCACACCGCTCCCTCGACCGTCTTGCCGGGGCTCACCGCGGGCGCGAGCCGTCTGCTTCCGAACCGGCGCCCTCCGTAGTACTGCAATGTGTCGCTCGCGACGATCGTCGCAATCAACAACAGCACGACTTCGCGGCCCGCGTCCACCAGGAGCGCCGCGATTGCGCCGACGGGCAGCCCCAAGTAGAGCAGGGGGAAGGCCGCGGCCCCGGCGGCGGCCAGCGCACCTTCGCGGCGGGTCTCGGCGAGCACCGCCACCGCGATCAGCAGCCCGCCGGCCATTGCGACCACCACGAGCGCGCCGGGAGCCAGGACGACCGCCCCCGCAGTCGCCAGCGTCGCCACGCCGCTGGGGACCGTGGGGAACGACGTCCCCGCGGATCGCGCCAAGCCGACGTACTCCACGAACGCCAGCAGCAGCACGCAGCCGGCCAGCACGACCGCGGCGGCCGGCGGAAGGAACCAGATACCGCCCACGAAGAGAGCGCCAAGCGCGACGCCGCTGAGGACTCTGGTCACGCTTGGCGGCCGACGACCGCCGGCTCCTGCTCGATGCCGCCGTAGCGGCGCTCGCGCTTCTGGTAGGCGACCACCGCTTCCAGGAGGTGCCGGGCGCGGAAGTCGGGCCAGTAGGTGTCGGTCACCCAGATCTCCGAGTAGGCAATCTGCCAGAGCAGGAAGTTGCTGATGCGCATCTCTCCGCTGGTCCGGATCAGCAGGTCGGGGTCCGGCTGGCCTGCCGTGTACAGCAGTCCCGCGAATCGTGCTTCGTCCAGGTCGTGCGGCTCGACACCGGCCTGCAGAGCGCGACGGACCGCCGCGACGATCTCGGCCCGGCCGCCGTAATTGAGCGCGATGTTGAAGACCATGCCGGCGTTGCCGCCGGTCCGCTCCTGCGCGGCATCGAGCTCCACCCGCACGTCCGGCGCGAGCTCCGTTTCGCTGCCGATGACCTTGAGCCGGATGTCGTTGGCCATGAGGGTGGCGATCTCCAGCCGCAGATAGCGCTTGAGGAGCCCCATCAGGCCCCGCACCTCCGCGGGCGGACGCTTCCAGTTGTCCACCGAGAAGGCGTAGAGGGTAAGGACCTCGATGCCGAGCCGCGCGGACAACTCCACCGTTTCACGCACCGAATCGATGCCGGCGCGATGCCCTTCGACGCGCGGGAGGCGCCGGCGGGCGGCCCAGCGTCCGTTCCCGTCCATGATGACCGCGATGTGCGCCGGCAGGCGCTCGAAATCCACCTGCCGCGCGAGACGGGCCTCGACGGATCCGGCCGGCGCCCACGCCAGTACGTCGTGCAGGCCCATTCTGTTCCTATGATAAATCAGTAGTCGACGGCGACCAGGAACAGTCCGTGCGGCGGCGCCGTCGGCCCCGCGCGCTCCCGCGACCGCGACGCCAGGATCGCTCGGACCTGGGTCGCCGGGACGCGGCCGGATCCGACCGCGACGAGGGTGCCGACCATGATCCGCACCATGTGCCTGAGGAAGCCGTCTCCGACGACGTCTATCGTCAGTCCCGGCTTCCCGGCCGGCGACGGCGCGCCGAGAACGATGTTCGCGGGCTCGACGGACACGGACCGTACGGTCCGTACCGACGATGCCACCTCCGTCCCCACGGCCTGGAACGCCGCGAAGTCGTGACGCCCTCCGAACGCCGCCGCGGCGGCGCGCATGGCCTCGACGTCGAGCGCGGGCCGGACGTGCCAGGCATAGCGCCGGCCGAACGGGCTCGCGACGGCCCCGGAGACCAGGTTGTACCGGTAGGTCTTGCGGCGCGCCGCGTAGCGCGCGTGGAAGCCGGCGGACGCCGCCTCGGCCGCGAGCACGCGGATGTCGGGCGGCAGCTTCGCGTTGACCGCCCGGACGAGGGCGGGCGTCTCGATGGCGTGCGCAAGCTGCACGCCGGCCACCTGTCCGAGCGCGTGTACGCCGGCGTCGGTACGTCCCGCACCGACGGCGACCACCGCCCGCCCCTCGATCTCCGCGAGCGCCCGCTCCACCTCGCCCTGTATGGAGCGTCCCCGCGCCTGGCGCTGCCAGCCCACGTAGTCGGTCCCGTCGTAGGCGAGAGTGAGCTTGATGGTGCGCATCGCTGGCGCGCGAGCAAGTATACAGAGGCGCTTTGATAGCGCCGCCGAACCCGTCGCGAGCTCCGTGTTCGGCCCCAGCCCCACCGCCCCAGGAATCTGCACCGCGCAACGCACTGCGTTGCGTTCTGCGGCGCAGGCTCCTAGACTCGGGCCTGTTCCCATGCCCCGCCTCTCGGTGGTCGTGATCACGAGAAACGAAGCCGGCAACATTCGCGCCGCGCTCCGATCGGTCCGCTGGGCCGACGAGCTGGTCGTGGTCGATTCCGGGAGCACCGACGACACCATGCGCATCGCGCGCGAGATCGCGGACCGCGTCACCACGCGCGAGTGGGCCGGCTACGGCGCACAGAAGAACCATGCGACGGGGCTTGCGGCGCACGACTGGGTGCTGTCGCTCGACGCCGACGAACGCGTCTCGCCTTCTCTCGCGCACGAGATTCAGGCGCTGCTGCGCCACGAGCCGGCTGCGCGCGGGTACCGCATTCCGCGCGTGACGCGCTATCTCGGCCGTTGGATCCGTTCCACCGACTGGCACCCCGACCTCCCGTTGCGCCTCTACGACCGCCGCAACGCCCGCTGGAACGAACGGCTGGTGCACGAGTCGGTCGCGGTCGACGGTCCCGTGGACCGGTTGCAGGGAGAGCTGGAGCACCACGCGTACCGCGACGTCTCCCACCACCTGCAGACCATCGACCGCTACACCACGCTCGCGGCCCGCCAGATGCACCGCGACGGGCGCCGCGCCGGATGGGTGGATGTGGCCGCCCGCCCCCTCGCGGCGTTCCTGCGCAACTACGTCGTCCGGCGCGGCGTGCGCGATGGCATGCACGGATTGATCATCTCCATGCTGAACGCCGGCTACGTCTTCCTCAAGTTCGTGAAACTGTGGGAGCGCCAACGCGGCGGCGGGAGCGACCGCGACTGACCGCGGTGAGCCGGAACGCCTCAGCGATGTTCTCTCTGCATGTCGACACGGCCCGCACGTGGCGCGGCGGGCAGCACCAGGCGCTGCTGACGGTGCGCGGCCTGCGCCGGCGAGGCGAGCGCGCCGCCCTGGCCGCCCAACCGCGGGGCGAGTTGTTCCGGCGCGCGGCGGAGGGCGGCGACCTGCACGCACTCGCGCCGCGCGGGGATCTGGACCTGCGCGCCGCCTGGAGACTCTCCCGCCTGGTCCGCGACCTCGCGCCGGACGTGATCCATGCCCACGACGCCCACGCGATCGCCATGGCGGCACTCGCCCGGACGCTGGCGGGACGGCGCGCGGCGCCGCCCCTGATCGCCTCCCGCCGCGTCGACTTCCACGTCCGCGGCAACGCCTTCTCCCGCTGGAAGTACCGCCAGGTGGACCGCTTCATCTGCGCGTCGTCCGCCATCCGGGACATGCTGGCCGCCGACGGCGTGCCGGCGGCGCGGACCACCGTGGTGCACGAGGGAATCGACATCGACCGGATCGAACGGGCGCCACGCCTCGATCTCCACCGCGAGTTCGATCTGCCTCCGGGCTGCCCGGTCGCGGGCAACGTCGCCGCGCTCGTGCCGCACAAGGGCCAGCGCCATCTGGTCGACGCCGCGGCGCAGCTCGTTCGCGAGATCCCCGACGCACGGGTCCTGATCGTCGGCGCCGGGGAGCTCGCGGGCGCGCTCGCGCGTCAGATCCGGCGCCTGCGCCTGGAAGGCCGCGTGATTCTCACCGGGTTCCGATCCGACGTGCCGTCCGTGCTGAAGGGACTCGATCTCTTCGTCATGAGCTCGATCACCGAAGGGCTCGGCACTTCCGTCCTGGACGCGATGGCGGCCGGGCTGGCCGTGGTCGGCACCCGCGCCGGAGGCATCCCCGAGAGTGTCGTGGAGGGGGAAACGGGACTGCTCGCGCCGCCGGGCGACGCCCCCGCGATGGCGCGGGCCATGGCCTGCCTGCTGCGCAACACCGTCGAGCGGAGGGCATTCGGCGCCGCGGGGCGCCGGCGCGCCCGTGCCGCCTTCAGCGCGGAGCGGATGGTCGGCGAGACCGCGGCGGTCTACGCCGCGGTGGCGGGAACCGGCCCGGCGGCGAACCGTGCCGACCCACCGGGTACGCCGTGAATCCAGGGCACGGGAAGAACGTCGGAGACCGCGCCGCGGACGAGCGGCCCTTCCCGGGTCAGGGCGCCGGCCACGCCAGCGCCGCCGCCTCGGGCACCGTCTCGTTGATGTAGACGACCCGCCCCCCGACGACGGTGGCGGCCACCGCGCCGCGCAACCGCCAGCCGTCGAAGGGCGTGTTGCGCGCCTTCGAGCGGAACCGGTCGGCGGCCACCTCCACCGCGGTGTCCGGCGCGAGGATCGTGATGTCGGCCGCTGCGCCGGGCTTCAGCGTCCCGCCCTCGACTCCCAGGATCCGTGCCGGATTCGGCGCGTAGAGCTCGACGAGACGGCTCATCGACAGCACGCCGCGATGAACGAGGCGATCCAGCGAAAGCGACACCGCCGTCTCCAGACCGATGATGCCGAACGGCGCCCGGTCGAACTCCACCGCCTTCTCGTCGGCGTGGTGGGGCGCGTGGTCGGTGGCGATGGCGTCGATGCTGCCGTCCGCGAGCCCTTCCAGCATCGCATCGCGGTCCGCGGCGGCGCGCAAGGGCGGGTTCATCTTGAAGTTGGTGTCGTAGCGCAGGTCCTCGTCGGTCAGGATGAAATGGTGCGGGGTCACCTCGCACGTCACCGCGATGCCGCGCTCCTTGCCCGAGCGCACCGCGCGCAGCGACTCTCCGGCGCTCATGTGCGCCACGTGGACCGCCCCGCCGGTCAGCCCGCTCAGGCTGACGTCCCGCTCGACCATGATCGATTCGGTCTCTCCGGGCTGGCCGCGCAGACCGAGGGCGGACGCGCGATGACCTTCGTGCACGACGCAGCCGGCCGCCAGCGAAGGCTCCTCGCAGTGGTTGATGACCGGCATCCCGAACATCGACACGTACTCGAGCGCCCGCCGCATGAGAAGCGCGTCGGCAACCGGATGACCATCGTCGGAGATGCCCACGCAGCCGGCCTCGCGGAGAGCCCGGATCTCGGTCATCCGCTCCCCCTGCGAGCCCACCGACACCGCGCCGATCGGATAGACCCTGGCGAGCCCGGCGTCGGCCGCCTTGCGGACGATCTCCTCGGTGACGCCGACATGGTCGTTGACCGGATCGGTGTTCGGCATGCAGGCCGCCGCCGCGAACCCCCCCGCCACGGCGGCGGCAACGCCGCTCGCGATCGACTCCTTGTGCTCCTGCCCCGGCTCCCGGAAGTGGACGTGCATGTCGATGAAGCCGGGACAGACGACGAACCCGGCCGGCACCTCCACCGGCGCCGCGCCGTCGAGCGGGAGGTCGGCGCCGACCGCCGCCACCCGTCCCCCCTCGTCGATGCGGACATCCACCACACCGTTGATTCCCTGCACGGGGTCGACGACCTGCCCGCCCTTGAGAACGACCGCCTGCATCGTCATTCCGCTCCTTCGTCCGCATCGGATCCGGCCAGCAGATAGAGCACCGCCATCCGCACCGCGACGCCGTTCGCCACCTGCTCGAGGATGACCGACACCGGACCGTCCGCCACGTCGGAGGCGATCTCGACGCCGCGGTTCATCGGCCCCGGATGCATCACGATGACGTCGGGCCTGGCGCGCTGGAGCCGTTCCGCCGTCAGCCCGAAGGTGGTGAAGTACTCGCGGCGCGAAGGGAAGAAGTGGCCCTGCATCCGTTCCGCCTGCACGCGCAGCAACATCACCACGTCCGCATCCTCCAGCGCCCGGTCGAGCGACGTGGTCGCCCGCACGCCGAAGCCCTCGACACCGGGCAGCATCAGCGTACGCGGGCCGCAGACCCAGACGTCGGCTCCGAGAGCGGACAGCAGCAGCATGTTCGACCGCAGCACCCGACTGTGCAGGAGGTCGCCGACGATGGCGACCTTGAGTCCCTCGAAGCGGGTCTTGTGCTCGCGGATCGTGAATGCGTCGAGCAGCGCCTGGGTAGGATGCTCGTGCATGCCGTCGCCCGCGTTGATGACCCGCGCGTCGCAGGCGCCGGCCAGCAGGTGGCAGGCGCCGGACGCGGCATGCCGCAGGACGACCATGTCCGGCGCCATCGCCTCGAGCGTGCGCGCGGTATCGACCAGCGTCTCCCCTTTCAGCAGGCTGGACGTGCCGCCCGCGATGTTGAGGGTATCGGCGCTGAGACGCTTCTCGGCGATCTCGAAGGACGTGCGCGTCCGCGTGCTCGGCTCCAGGAACAGGTTCACGACGGTGGCGCCCCGCAGCGTCGGCACCTTCTTGATGCGTCGGGCGCCGACCTCCTTCATCGCCTCGGCCGAGTCGAGGATGAGCAGGATCTCCTCCCGACTCAGATCGCCGGCGCTCAGCAGGTGCTTCGACCGCAGTCTCGCCGCCGGCTCCACCTGCCCGCCCGCCACCGGTTCACGCGCGTCGCGAGCGACGTTCATGGCGCGACTTCCCCGGTCCCAGGTGCGTGTCCCTCCTCGTGTTCGCCGATCCCGCCGATCGCCACCTCGTCCACACCGTCCTGCTCGATCAACTTCACCTGCACGCTCTGGCGGGCCGAGGTCGGCACGTTCTTCCCCACGTAGTCGGCCCTGATCGGCAGCTCCCGGTGACCTCTATCGACCATCACCACGAGCTGGATGCTCCGCGGGCGCCCGAAGTCGATGAGCGCGTCGAGAGCGGCGCGCGTCGTACGGCCGGTATACAGCACGTCGTCGACGAGCAGGATGCGCCGATCATCGATGGAGAAGGGAATCTCGGTGCGCCGCAGCACCGGCTGCGGCCCGACCGCGTGCCGCATCAGATCGTCGCGGTACAACGTGATGTCGAGCGCGCCGGTCGGCACCTCGCGGCCGGCTATCTCCAGCAGGGTACGGGCGAGCCGCTGCGCGATCGGGACTCCGCGGCGCCGGATGCCGACGAGAGCGACATCGCCGACGCCCCGGTTGCGCTCCACGATCTCGTGCGCGATGCGCACGAGGGCGCGCTGAATCCCGTCCGCTTCCATCACCAGCGGCATTGGATCGATCTCCGGACGCCGGACGAGCGGCAGGGAACAAGGAAGAACGGGCGCGCGGACTCTGCGGCTGGCACCTCTTTGCGACCTCGCGGGGACGCGCTTAAAGAGTCGGCAGGATCGTAGCCCGGCCGTGCCGGCCGCGCAAGATCGCGCCCCGTCGGCGCGGCATCGCCCGGCCCGGGGCCCGGCCCTCGGGTATACTCCGCCGGTGGCCTCACCGGTCGATGTGGACGCCCGCATAGCGGCCAACCACCGCCTCTCCGACGCGTACAACGTCCTGGAAATCGAAGCGCCGGCCATCGCCCGGCAGACCCGGCCGGGCCAGTTCGTGATGGTCAAGCGGGCACTCGGACGCGAGCCCCTGCTCCGCCGGCCGTTCTCGGTCTTCGAAATCCTGCGCAACGCGCGGGGCGCCGTGACCGGTCTCTCGCTGCTCAGCAAGCAGGTGGGCGCCGTCACGCGCGATCTCTTTCAGGCCGAGCCGGGCGAACGGATCCGCTGCCTCGGACCGCTCGGCACCCCGTTCTCGGTCGTCGGTCCGCCGACGCATGCCTGGATGGTGGCCGGCGGGGTCGGACTCGCGCCGTTCGCAACGCTGGCCGAGGCACTGCATGCGAACGGCGTCGACACGACGCTGTTCTACGGCGGACGGTCGAGCGAAGACCTGTACCGCGTCCCCTTCTTCGAGCGCCTCGGCGTACGAGTCGTCCTGGCCACCGAGGACGGAACGCGCGGCGAGGCAGGCCGGGTGACGGCTCCTCTGCAGCGCGAGCTGGCTGCTGCCGGGGACCGCCCGGTGATGGTGTACGCCTGCGGACCGACCCCGATGATGCGCGCGGTGGCAGGGCTGGCGGCGGGCGCGGGCCGCCCGGTGCAGGTCTCGCTGGAACCGGTCATGGGATGCGGGCTCGGCGGCTGCTACAGTTGCGTGGTGCGGATCCTCGACGGCGCCCGTTTCGTCCGGGCCTGCCTGGAAGGGCCGGTCTTCGAGGGAAACCGGGTCTCGTGGGCCGACCTGACCTGAGCGTCGACATCGCCGGCCTGCGCCTGGCGAATCCACTCATCGCCGCGAGCGGCTGCTTCGGCTACGGCGTCGAGTACGCCGACCTGGTCGATCTGGCGGGGCTGGGCGCCGTCGCGGTCAAGGGACTGTTCCTCGAGGCCCGCGAGGGACACGCGCCGCCCCGCATCGTCGAGACGCCGAGCGGGATGCTCAACGCGATCGGGCTGCAGGGGATCGGCGTGCGGACCTTCGTGGCGGAGAAGCTGCCCGAGTTGAAGGCGCGGCGCGCCGTCGTCATCGTCAACATCTGCGGCTCGACGGTCGACGAGTACGCCGAGGTCGCCCGGATTCTGTCCGACGCGGACGGCGTCGCGGCCATCGAGATCAACATCTCCTGTCCCAACATCGACGAGGGAGGCCATACCTTCGGCTGCAGCCTGACCGGCGTGCGCGACGTCGTGCGCGCGGTGCGCGCGGCGACGACGCTGCCGATCTTTCCCAAGCTGACGCCGAACGTCACCGACGTCGCCGCGATCGCGATCGCCGCCGAGGAGGCCGGCGCCGACGCCGTCTCGCTCGTCAACACCTTTCTCGCGATGGCGATCGACGTGGAGACGCGACGCCCGCGGCTGTCCAACGTCGTCGGCGGCCTGAGCGGTCCGGCCATCCGCCCCATCGCCGTGCGCATGGTGTACGAGTGCCGCGCCGCCGTGCGCATCCCGATCATCGGCATGGGGGGCATCGCCTCCGCGCGCGACGTGCTCGAGTTCCTGATTGCCGGCGCCGACGCGGTGCAGGTGGGCACGGCGAACTTCGAGGATCCCGGTATCTGGCCGAAGCTCCTCGCGGGCGTGACCGACTATCTGGAGCGCCACGGCCACGCCGCAGTCGGCGAGGTCGTCGGCACGGTTGACCTCTCGGCGCGGGAAACCGCGTGGATCAGCTCGTAGGAGAAGGCGCCATGCTGCGGCTCACGCTCTACACACGGCCGGGCTGCCACCTGTGCGACGCCATGAAGAGCGTGGTCGACGCAGTCGCACGGAACGAGCCGGTCGCCCTGCGCCAGATCGACATCACCGGGAACGGCGACCTCGAGCGCCGCTTCGGGGTCGAGATCCCGGTGCTGGAGCACGAAGGGCAAGTGCTCGCGCGCGTCAGGCCGGCCCCCGCCGCCCGCCGCGAGGAGCGACCGTACAACCCCCCCCGCGGCCACTGAATCGAGCGGGCCCCACACCCCAGAGTGCCGACG
>VXME01000040.1:162139-228422 GCA_009861545.1 Acidobacteriota bacterium
ACCAGACTTCAAGCTCTTTTCGCTTTTTTCCGGGGGGTTTGTTTTTTTTTTACCCGCCGGCGCGCTCCGCGGGCGTTTGCCTGCGGGCCCGCCCCCCCCGCGCCCGCGGCACTCCTCGAGTCGCTACGGAACATCCGCCCCGGCGGCCAGTGAAGCGAGCGGGACGCACACGCAAGAGTGCGGACGGCCCCCCGCCTGACCTCAGTGTCCGGTCTCGCCGCGAGCTACTTGACGATGACGACGAAGTGCCCACGCCGGTTGCGCGACCAGCAACCCTCGTGTTCCTCCATGCAGAAGGGCGACTCCTCGCCACGGCTCACCGCCGTGATCCGACTCGCGTCGATTCCCAGTGAAACCAGGTAGTCGCGAACCGAGGCCGCCCGCGAATCGCCGAGCGCGAGGTTGTACTCGTTGGTGCCCCGCTCGTCGCAGTGCCCCTCGACGCGCACGCGGGTCGAAGGCCAGCGCCGCATCCACTCGGCGTTCTGCTGCAGAGTGGTCTGCCCGGCGGGCAGAATCTCCGACTCGTCGTAGTTGAAGAACACGGGCAGCAAAGGCGCCGTGGCGTTCAACTCGTCCAGCGTCATCCGCATGAAGAGCTCCTCCTCCGTGGGCGGAGGCGGCGGAGGAGGCTCCGGCGGCGGATTGCCGCCGCAGGCCGCAACCCCGAACGCCATGACCACGGTCACGACAACAGCCAGAACATATCGCCACGCTGATTTCATAATGCGGATCTCCACATTCTGCCGGTTCTCAGCCCGGGCGGATCGTCGGGACAACCTCCTCGAACCCATCCATTGCTAGTGGCCGAGCTTACATAGCCGGCCAAACCGTGTCAATGGAAAGGCTTAGCCTGCTCATCATCGTCCTGCGGCCGTTCATCGGCCGCGCCGCCCCCGCCGCACGCTCAAGCGGGACCGGAACGACCGCCTTGACGACGAGATTGGACCCGCATTCCAGGCAACCGATCTCGTCGTCCCGGTCGAACGTCGAACTCGTCGACGTCGACATCCGCATCGCATGCGGGGCAGCAGGACATGAATGATATCGGGGCCGCATTATAGCGAGAAGCGGTTGAGCGCCGCAACGCGGCGATGCCGGCGCACACACTGTCCGCGGGCCGGCAGCGACCGATAGATCCACCAATGGCTGCATCCGCCACGGCATCCAAGACCGTAGTGGTCGCCGACGAGACCCCCGACGTCCGGAACCGGTTCGCGGCGGCGCTCGCGGACGCGGGGCATACGGCGATCGGGGTCGGAACCGCGCCGGAGCTACTCGCGTGCCTGCAGGCCCGGTCGGACGCCGTCGATCTGGTGGTGCTGAACCTGCGGCTCGTGCCGCCCCCGCCGGTGGACCTGATTCGCGCGGTCCGCGAGTGCGGCGCCTGCCGGTTTCCCATCCTGATCTTCAGCGGCTCCATCACGAACGCGCAGGAAATCCGGCAACTCGCGGGACTGGGCGTGGCCGGCTACGTCAACGAGCACAGCGGCCCCGGCCACATCGTGCCGTCTCTGGCGCCCCACCTGTTCCCGGACAGCTTCAACCGGCGGCTCGGCCGCCGTGTCGCGCTCGGCATTCCCGTCGCCTGCCGGTTCGACGGCACCGTCACCGCGGCCCGCACCCTGGACCTCGGCAAGGGGGGGCTCGGCGTGTGGACCACGAATCCGCTTCCCTCCGGCTCGCCGGTCCACGTGCGGTTCCGGTTGCCGGCCACGGAACGCGCCGTCGAAGCGCACGCGCGCGTGGTCTGGAGCGACCGGCGCCGCGGCATGGGGCTGCGCTTCGAGCAGGTTCGGTCCGCGGATCAGGCGGCGATCGACGAGTTCGTGGACCGCCACGCCGTGGGCAACGAGCCGTGACCGCGCCGGGTGCGCCGGGCGGTTGACACCCATTCCGCCTGCTGATTACCATCTCCGTCTGGAGACTGGTCGAGATCCGTCCGGCCGCGTTCCGGCCACCAGAAGCGCCAGGAGCTCCTCCCGGCGAGTCCGATTTCAGGAGTTGCGTAGTGATTGAAGTGCAGCATGTCACGAAGCGCTACGGTCCGGTGGCTGCTGTCGACGACGTGAGCTTCCGGGTCGAAGCGGGGCAGATCCTCGGCTTCCTCGGCCCCAACGGCGCGGGGAAGACCACGACGATGCGCGTGCTGACCGGCTATCTGCCGCCGACCGAGGGCACCGCGACGATCGCCGGGTTCGACGTGCTCGAGGAGCCCATCGAGGTCAAGCGGCGTACCGGCTATCTGCCCGAGTCGCCGCCGCTCTACCCCGACATGACGGTGCGGGAGTACCTGACCTTCATCGCCCGGATCAACCGTCTGCCCGCAGCGGAACGCCCCTCGCGCATCGACCGGGTGATGGAGCGCACGAGCGTGGGCGACGTGGCCGACCGCCACTGCAGCAAGCTGTCGAAGGGCTACCGGCAGCGCGTGGGTCTGGCCCAGGCCATCCTGCACAACCCGGACGTGCTGATCCTGGACGAGCCGACAGCGGGTCTGGACCCGAAGCAGATCATCGAGACCCGCGAGCTGATCAAGGAGCTCGCCGGCGACCACACCATCATTCTGAGCACGCACATCCTGCCCGAGGTGGCGCAGACGTGCGAGCGGGTGGTGATCATCAACAAGGGCCGCGTGGTCGCCGAGGACTCGCCGGACAACCTCACCGGGAGGCTGCACGGGGCGGTCACCATCCAGCTTCAGGTCGACACCCTCGGCGCGGATCCGACCGATACGCTGCAGGCCGTGCCGGGAGTTGCTTCCGTGAACGTGGGCGAACCCGGAAGCGACGGCCGGACCGTCGAGGTGCAGAGCGCCCAGGACGTGGACGTTCGCCGGGACATCGCCAACGCGGTCGTCTCGAGCGGATGGGGCCTGCTGGAGATGCGCCGGGCGCGCCTCAGCCTCGAAGAGATATTCCTGCAGTTGACGACCGCGGAAGACGAAGCCGGCGAGGAAGCAGGCACGCCGGACGAACAGGCCGACGAGCCCGGCCCGGCCACGGAGAGCGCCGATGAGTAACATCCTCGCCATCGCCCACCGGGAGCTGCGCTCCTACTTCGTCTCGCCGATCGCCTATGTCGTGGTCGGCCTGTTCGCCCTGCTCTACGGCTACTTCTACGTCGCCAGCCTCGCCTTCATGGTGCAGTTCAGCTCGCAGGCCGGGATGTTCGGCGGCGGGCCGCAGACCGTCAACGTCAACGAGTTCATGATCCGGCCGCTCCTCTCGAACACCGCGATCATCCTGCTCTTCATCCTGCCGTTCCTGACCGCGCGCGCCTACGCCGAGGAGAAGCGCTCCGGCACCATCGAGCTGCTGCTGACGTCGCCGCTGAGCGACGTCGAGATCATCCTCGGCAAGTTCTTCGGGGCGTTCGCCCTGTTCCTTCTGATGCTGTCGGTCACCGCCGTGCACATGGGCATCCTGTTCTGGTACGGCGAGCCGGAGCTCGGCTCGATCCTGAGCGGCTACCTCGGGCTGGCGCTGATGGGCGGCTCGTTCATCGCCCTCGGACTGCTGGTGTCGAGCACGACGCGCAACCAGGTGGTGGCGGGCGTCGGCACGTTCTCGCTGCTGCTGCTGTTCTGGGTCCTGAGCTGGATGTCCGACTCCGCGGGACCGACGGCCGGCGCCATCCTTTCGTATCTGTCCATCCTGGAGCACTTCGACGACTTCTCGAAGGGAGTCATCGACACCGGGCACGTGACCTATTACCTCAGCTTCATCGTCTTCGGCCTGTTCCTGACGGCGAAGTCGGTCGACAGCGAAAGGTGGCGGGGATGAGCGCGATGGCGAACAGGATCCTGCAGGGACTCGGATGGACCGGCGTCGCGGTCGTGTTAGCGGCGCTGGTGGTCCGCTTCACGCTCCCGGATCGACAGGAGCTCTGGTGGTGGCTCGCGGTGGCGGGTCTGGTGATGGTCGCGGTGCATACGCTGAGCCAGTGGCGCGACATCCTCGCCTTCTTCAGCCGGCGGCAGGCGCGCGAGGGGGTGATGGCGACGTCCGGGGTGGCGCTGGCCCTCGGTATCCTCGTCGCCGCCAACTACATCCTCTCGCGGCAGAACGTCCGCTGGGATCTGACCGCGGCGCAGCAGTACTCGCTGTCCGATCAGACGCGGCGGGTCCTGGAGGAGCTCGACGCGCCGATCTCCGTGCTCGTCTTCGCGCGGGAGGCGGAGTTCCCGGGGTTCCGCGACCGGCTCGACGAGTACGCCTACGTCTCCTCGCAGGTGAACGTGGAGTACATCGACGTCGACCGGAGCCCGGTACGCGCACGCCAGTACGAGGTGCAGGCCTACGGCACCATCGTCTTCGATTACGAGGGCCGCATCGAGCGCACGACGTCCAACAGCGAGCAGGAGCTGACCAACGCGCTGATCAAGGCGGTGGAGGGCGAGGAGCGCACCGTCTATTTCGTGCAGGGCCACGGCGAGCGCGACCCCGAGGGCGACGATCGCGACGGCTACCGCGCGGTGCGCGACGCACTCGGACGCGACAACTTCCGGGTCGAGTCCGTGGTCCTGGCGCAGACCGGCGAGGTGCCGGCCGACGCCACGGTGATGGTGGTCGCGGGCCCGTCGACGGACCTGCTGCCGGCCGAGGCCGACCTGCTGCGCGACTACCTGGAGGGCGGCGGCAAGCTGCTGCTCATGCTGGACCCCCCCGACACGGAAGACGATCCGCCGCAGCCCAACCTGACCGCGCTGGCCGGCGAGTGGGGCATCGAGCTCGGGACGGACGTCGTGGTCGACGCCAGCGGCGTCGGCCAGTTGCTCGGGACGGACGCCTCCGTGCCGGTCGCGGCGACCTACCCCCCGCACGCCATCACCGACGGCTTCAACCTGTTGACGGCCTTTCCGCTCGCCCGCTCCGTCCGGCCGGCGACCGGCGGCGTGTCGGGCCGGACCGGCGTGGTCGTCGTCGAGACCGGCGCCCGGAGCTGGGCGGAGGCCGACCTGAGCCAGCTCGCGACCGGCGAGGTCACCCTGGACGAGGACGCGGGCGACGTGCCCGGTCCGGTGCCCATCGCCACGGTCGTATCGCAGACCATCGAAGAGCCCGAACCCGCGCCAGACGACGAGGACGCAGACGGGGCCGCCGACAGCAACGCCGGCGATACGGACGCGGACGACGACGAGCCCCCGCTGGAAGCGCGCCTCGCCGTCTTCGGCGACTCGGACTTCGCCTCGAACAGCGCGGTAGGGATTCAGGGCAACCGCGATCTGGCTCTCAATACCATCAACTGGCTGGCCCAGCAGGAGAACCTCATCGCCATCCGGCCGCGCGAGCCCGAGGATCGCCGGATCACGCTGACGGCCGACCAGCAGGCGCGCGTCTACTGGCTGTCTCTGCTGCTTCTGCCGGGGTTCATCGCCGGCGCCGGAATCTACACCTGGTGGGGCCGGCGGGGGTAACGGCCATGAGACGCTTGCGCTCGACGCTCGTGCTGCTGGCGCTCTTCCTCGCGATCGGCGGCTACGCCTGGTTCGTCGAACGCGAACGGCCGCCCGCGTCGGAGGCGGACGCCAACGAACAGGCGTTCGAAGTGGCGGCCGGCCGGATCACCGACCTCACGGTGCACGCGGCGAACGGCGACGTCACGGTGCTGACCCGCACGGAGAACGAGATCGACTGGGAGGTCACCGCACCCGTCGAAACGGAAGCGGACGACAACGCGGCGACCGCCATCGCAACCACCCTGGCCGCGCTCGAGATCCGGCGGGTGGTCGAGGACGCGGCCGCGGACCTGGCGCCGTTCGGACTGGCCGAGCCGCCCGTGCGCGTCACCTTCGCGACCCCCGACGGCGACCCGACCACGCTGTCCGTCGGAGACGAATCGCCGACCGGCGGAGAGCACTACGCGGCCGTCGGCAGCCGGGTCATGCTCGTCGCCGGCTTCGTCGAGTCGACGCTCAACCGCACGACGTTGGAGTTGCGCGACCGATCCATCCTGGAGTTCACCGGTCCCGACGTGACGAGTCTCGCCGTCGAGCAGGGCGACGACACGCTGCGCTTCGCGAAGGCGGACGGCGACTGGCGCGTCGTGGAACCTCTCGACGCACGGGCGGACTTCGGGCTGGTCGAAGCGATGGTCGGCCGGCTCGGCTCGGGCGAGATGGTCGCCATCGAGTCGGAGTCGGCGGCCGAAGGCGCGCTCGAGCCCTTCGGGCTCACCGCACCCCGACTCACCGCGACGGTCGAGGTGGGCGGCGAGAGCCACACCCTGCTGGTCGGCGACGAGAACCCGGAAACGACCGTCTACGCCCGTGACGCGGCGCGCGAGCTGGTCTTCACCATCGACGCCGCTCTGGTCGACGACCTGGCGCGCGGCGCGGACACCTATCGCCAGAAGGACCTGTTCGACTTCCGCCCGTTCAACGCGAACACGCTCACCGTGGTGCGCGGCGGGCGGACGATTCGGTTCGAGAAGGGGCCGGCCGCCGAGGACGAGACCGCGGAAGGCGAGGCGGGCGCCGCCGAGGAAGTATGGCGTCGGATCGAGCCGGAGCCGGCAGACGTCGAGCGTCCGGAGATGGACACCCTGCTGCGGGCGCTGTCGGATCTGCGCGCGGATTCCTTCGTGGAGAGCCGACAGGGAACCGGGCTCGACGCGCCGCTGGCCACGATCGCCGCGACGTTCGGCGACGACGGTGAGGAAGAGCGCGTGCTCATCGGCCGGTCCGGAGACGCGACCTACGGCGCGCACGGTGACGAGCCCGGCGCCGCCGTCGTCGACACCGCCGCCGTCGACGGCGCCCTCGAAGCGCTGGACGCGCTCGACCCCGGCGCCTCGACGGACTGACCCCCCTTCGCTGCGCACCGGGCGGCAATCGGAAACGGACTGCCCCTTCGCTGCGCACGGGCGGCAATCGGAGGTCGCAGCGCGACCCTGTGGTCGCGTTCGGCGACGATCGTCGGCCGGGATCCCGCCAAGGAACCCGTCGGACCTCGGTGTACCCGCAGCTTCGGCCGATAGATCAGTGCGAGGCTTCCGTCGACATGAGAACACTCCGGATCGCACCGATTCTGCTGGCCGTGCTGGTGACCGGCTGCGTGGCGCGCGCCGGCGCACCGGTCTCCCTTCCGGGCGCCACCTCCCCTGCCGACGTCGAGGACCGCTCGGCGGAGGCTGGGCCGGCGATCACCGCAGCGGCACGCCCGGCCGATTCCTCCGCCGCGGGGGACGCCGACCGGCGAGTGCCGGCTCCTCCCTCGGCTGCGAATCGTTCGCACGCACCCGAGGAGCCGGCTCCGGCCCATGGCGTGCACCGTCGGGGTGATCCCCGCCTCACCCGGCATCTCGATCGGCTGCTCGACGCGAGCGGGGTCGGACCGGCGATCTGGGGCATGGATGTCCGGGCGCTCGACAGGAACGAGCGCCTCTATGCCCGCGGTCCCGACGTGCTGCTGACGCCCGCCTCGACGATGAAGCTCGTGACCCTCGCGGCCACCGCGGAGCGGCTCGGCTGGGACGACCGCTTCGAGACCACGCTGCTCACCGCCGCCCCGATCCGCGATGGAACGCTGCAGGGCGACCTCGTGGTGCGCGGCGCCGGCGATCCGACGATCAACGCCTCGCGCACGCAGAACGTCTTCGCCGGCTGGGCCGACGAGTTGCGGAGCCTCGGCGTGCGCCGCATCGCAGGGCGCATCATCGGCGACGACGACGTCCTCGACGACGGCGCCCTCGAGACCCCCGGCTTCGGGAGCGGGTGGGCCTGGGACGACTTCGCGCGCGGGTTCGCGGCCCCGGCGGGAGCGCTGCAGCACCGCGGGAACGTGGTCGACGTGGTCGTCGAACCGGGCAGCGCCGCGGGCCGACCCGCGCGCGCACGTTTCCGACACCCTGGATCCGACCTGATCCTGCGCAATGAGGTCATCACCGTGCGCGCCGATCGGACGGCGGGCATCCGACTGCGGCGTTTGCCCGGGCGACCCTCGCTGGTGGTCGCCGGCCAGATCCCGGAGGGTTCCTCCCCGATCGTGCGAACCGCCGCGGTCGGCAACCCGACCCTCTTCTTCGTGCAGGCGTTCAAGAACACCCTGGAGCAGCACGGCATCGCCGTGGACGGCGAGGCGGTAGACGTCGACTCGCTCGCGGCGCGGGAGAGAGCGCCCGCCCTGCCGGGCCTGCGCGCACTCGTCCGTCACCGGTCGGAACCGCTCTCCGCGATCGGCGCCGACATGCTGAAGCAGAGCCGGAACCTCTACGCCGAGTCGCTGGTCCGCCACCTCGGTGTCGCCTCGGGCTCGACCGCCCGGGCGGGACGCTCGGTGGTCGGCGCGGTACTGAACGACTGGGGGATCGACGCGCGAGGCGCGGTGGTCGCGGACGGGTCGGGGCTGTCGCGCTACACCTACCTGACGGCGGGCACGCTGGTGGAGGTCCTGGCCAGGCTCTACCAGGACCCGGATCACCGCGCGCCCATCATGGCGGCGCTGCCCGTGGCCGGCCGGAACGGGACGCTGCGAGAGCGGCTGGTCGGAACCGCGGCCGAAGGGATCGCCCGCGCCAAGACCGGCTCGATGAGCCGCGTGCGCGCGTTGGCGGGATACGTCGAGAGCGCCAGCGGCGAGCCGTTGGCCTTCGCGATCCTGGCCAACAACTTCAGCGCACCGGCCGCCGATGTGACGCGCGTCATCGACGAGGCGGTGGCGGTGCTCGCGTCGTTCTCGCGCCGGTAGTATCCCGGCGACCCGGCTTACCTGGTCGCGGATCAGCGGAGGTCCAGCGGGTCGACGAGCCCCGCCTCGGCAAAGCCGCGGGCACGCAGTCGGCAACTGTCGCAGCGGCGGCACGGGGCGCCGGCCGGCATCGGGTCGTAGCAACTGTGGGTGATGCCGTAGTCGAGGCCCAGCGCCTGCCCCCGGCGGATGATGTCGGCCTTCGTCATGGCCAGCAGCGGAGCGTGGATTCGGAAGCGGCGGCCTTCGACCCCCGCCCTGGTCGCCAGCGCCGCGAGCCGCTCGAAGGCGGCGATGTACTCCGGCCGACAGTCGGGGTAGCCCGAGTAGTCCACGGCGTTGACCCCGATGACGAGGGCGCCCGCGCCCAGCGCCTCGGCCCATGCGAGCGCGAGCGACAGCAGGACGGTATTGCGGGCCGGCACGTAGGTCGGCGGAATTCCGTCGCCCTCCAGCTCCCGGTCCTTGGGCACGGCGCCCTCCCCGGTCAGGGCCGACCCCCCCAGCGCGGCGAGGTCCACCGACAGCTCCTGGTGGCGCTCGACACCGAGGGCGGCGGCGACCCGCCGCGCCGCGTCCATCTCCTCCGCGTGGACCTGCCCGTAGCGCACGGTCAGCGCGAAGAGGGCATGCCCCTCGGCACGGACGAGGGCGGCGGCCGTGTAGGAGTCGAGCCCGCCGCTCAGCAGGACGACGGCGCGCCCGGCCGGGTGCGCGCCGTCAACCATCGGTCGGCGCGAGGGAGAACGGCGTGAAGGAGGTTTCGCGGTCGTACACGTCGACCTCCTCGGCCGCCTTCAGCCGATACACCACCAGATAGGTCAGCGGCGTGGCGGCCACCTCGTAGAAGACCTTGAACAGGTAGCCGGACCAGATCGTGGTGACGAGCACGGAGGCGGGCAGGAGGCCGCCGAAGGCGGTGACGGTGAAGAGCACGGTGTCCACCCCCTGGCCCACCACCGTCGACCCGATGGTGCGCATCCACAGGCGCTTCCCGTTGGTGGCGACCTTGAGCTTGGCCAGGACGAAGGAGTTGGCGAACTCGCCGGCCCAGTAGCCGAGGATGGAGGCGACGACCACGCGGGGCACGAGGCCGAGCGCGGATGCGAAGGCGTCCTGCAGCTCCCACCCGGGAGCCGGCGGCAGGGCGACCACGAGGCCCAGGAACGCCGCCATCAGCGCGTTGGCGCCGAACCCCACCCAGATGATCTGCCGCGTCCGCGCGTAGCCGTAGACCTCGGTCAGCACGTCGCCGAAGACGTAGGTGACCGGGAACAGCAGAATGCCCCCGGCGAAGACGAACGGGCCCAGCAGGATCAGCTTCTGCGCGGCGATGTTCGAGATCAGCAGCGTCGCCACGAACGCCGAGCCGACTAACGCGAAGTACCGGTGCCCCGGAGGAGCGCCGCGCCCAGCCATCGTGCTCAGGACCTCCCAACGTGACCGCGGGTCGCGCTAGTGGCCGTGCGACTGGCAGTATCCACAGCCGGTGCATGCCACGGACGGCTCGATCACGCAACGGCCGTCCGGCGGATCGTCCGGCAGCGCCGCACGAAGAAAACGAGCATGCGACGGATCGTCCGCCGGCGCCGCCGGGTCCGGCCGTGATTCGGCCGGCCGAGGCGGGGAACGGCGCTCGTCCAGATGCCGGCGGATAGCGGCCTCGACCGCGCCGCGCACGTCCGGCCGCGTCATCGCGTCCCCCCGGACGGCGCGGCATCCGCCCGCGCGGCCAACGGCTCGCCGTCGACGCGGTCCACCCGGTCGACGATCCCGACTATCGCCGTATCGGCGGGCGCTGCGGGGCGGCGAATGGCGGCCACGGCGGCACGCCCCTCCTGAACCACCAGCACATGCTCGCCGACGCCGGCCTGCGCCGCATCCACTGCCAGCAGCGGCACCCCGCTCGCTCTGCCCTCGGCATCGACCGGCTGGACGAGCAACAGCTTCGCCCCGAGCAGCTTCTCGTGCTTCTGGGTCGCCACGACGGTCCCGGTCACGCGCGCCAACTGCATGAATACGGCCGAGGTCAGGGTGACGCCTCGGGCTCCACCGTCCAGTGATCGACGATGCCGACCACGTTGGCGTCGGTCGCCACCAGGTCCGGCAGGAACGGAAACGACGCCTCGCGTCCGCGTACGAAGAACACCGTCTCCCCGGCGCCGGCGCCCGCCGAGTCGACCGCCACGAGCGGCCGGCCGGACGCCGCACCCGCCGGCGTCATCGGCTGCAGGACGAGCAGCTTCTGGCCCTGCAGGCTGCGGTCCTTCATCGTCGAGACTACATCTCCGATGACACGGGCGAGTTGCATGGTCGACAGATTCCCCCGCCGTCGCCGGTGGCGTCGACGGACTCAGCTCCCGTCCGCGCTCACCTCGACGGAATCGACTATACCGACGATGGCGGCGTCGACCGGCGTGTCCTTCAGGTCCCCGGCCATCCGGGCGGAGCTACCGCTGACGACGAGCACGGTCTCGCCCGCGCCGGCATCGACCGTGTCCACCGCCACGATATGGTTTCCGCGCCGGCCACCATCGGGCTCTATCGGCTGCACGAGCAGCAGCTTGTTGCTGACGAGACGCTCGTCCTTGCGCGTCGCCACCACCGTCCCGACGACCTTGGCCAGGATCAAGACTTACACGCCTGCCTTGCCGATCGGGAGAGCGTCCTCCAGATTGGCATGGGGTCTCGGGATCACGTGCACGGACACGAGTTCACCGACCCGGCGCGCGGCCGCGGCGCCGGCGTCCGTCGCGGCCTTGACCGCCGCCACGTCGCCGCGCACGATCGCCGTCACGTAGCCGGCGCCGATCTTCTCCCAGCCTACCAGCGTGACCTTGGCGGCCTTGACCATCGCATCGGCCGCCTCGATCATCGCCACGAGACCCTTGGTCTCGACCAGCCCCAACGCTTCACCCATGTTGTCCTCCGCGCCTGACCGGGAGTCTGGCCCCGTCTCTACGGCGCAGGCTCCCGGTCGCGCAGACGGTTGACGGCGTCTTCGACGATGGCCGCCAGTTCGCGGTATGTTAAACGAATCTCCGTGTCCCCGTGCGCCGGCGGCGCCGCGCCGCCGGGCGCGGCCGGCACATCGTCCACGAGCTGGGCGCCCGGTGCGGACGGCGCCTCGAGCGTCTGGCACGCGGCGTCGCCGCCGGCCACGATGCCGTCGCTCCCTTCGGGGCAGATCGGGGCGGGGGCGGCGATACCGTACGTGCCCCGCAGCTCCTGCAGACGGTTGACCTCCTCGCGCGACAGCAGACGCTCGCGGCCCAGGACGCGGGCCACCACGCTGATGCGCGCGAAGTGCTCGATGGTCTCCATCTTGTAATAGGCAGGCAGCAACCCGCCGGCCACCGTGATGGCGCCGTGGTTGGCCAGCAGGAGACCGTCGTGCGCCGCGATGTGCCTGCCCACCGCGTCGGCCAGCTCCTGCGTCGACGGGGTCCCGTACTCGGCGATCGGGATGCTGCCCAGCGTAGTCACCACCTCGGCCAGCACGGCCCGATCGAGCGGGATGCCGGCCACCGCGAAGCCCGTGGCGACGGGGGGATGGGCGTGGACGACGGCCGTGACGTCGGCCCGGCGGCGGTACACGGCCAGGTGCATCGGCAGCTCGGAGGACGGATCCCGCTCGCCGGCCAGCTTGCGCCCTGCGTAGTCCGTGACCACCAGCATGTCGGGCGACATGAAGCCCTTCGACACGCTCTTCGGCGTGGTCAGCAGCCGCTCGGCGTCGAGACGCACGCTGATATTGCCGTCGTTCGAGGCGACGTAGGCGCGCTGGTGCAGGCGGCGGCCGATCTCGACGATGTCCGCCCGCTTGGCTTCTTCGGTGGTCATGGAATCCGTTGAGCGTCGTCTCGCGTCAAGCCGTCTTCACGAACGACCGCCGGCATTCCTGCGAACAGAAATAGTGTGTCATCCCGCCCGCACGGATCCTGATGGCGCGCGACGGCTCGACGTAGGTGCCGCACACCGGATCCCGCACGAGTGCCACGCCGCGCTTTGCGCTGCGCGGCCGCGGACCAGCGGCTCCGGAGACCGCGCCCGCGACGAACTTCCAGATCAGACGGATGATCAGCGCCGCGAGCAGCAGACGGAGCAAGATCCACCCCATGCATCGACCCCGATCCCGGCGATGATACCCCCGGGCCGGCTCACGCGAGCTCGCGCCGCGCGCAGGCGGCGACGCCCTCCGCAAGACTCTGCACGACACCCCGCTCCCGGCCTTCGATCATCACGCGCAGCACGGGCTCGGTCCCTGAATAGCGTACCAGCACGCGGCCGGCGCCGGCGAGGCTCGCCTCCGCGGATCGGATGGCCTCCCCGATCGCCGGCACCTCCTCGAGATTCGGCTTGCGCGCCACGCGCACGTTCAACAGCGCCTGGGGAAGGATGCGCAAGTCGCTCATCAGATCCGCGAGTTCGCACCCCGTCTCGGCAACGATCCGCAGCACGGACAGCGCCGTGCCGAGCCCGTCTCCGGTCGGCAGCAGATCCGAGAAGATGACATGCCCCGACTGCTCGCCTCCGAGACAGACGCCGCGCCGCTCCATCTCCGCGCGTACCTGGGCGTCGCCCACCGGGCACCGGTGGAGCGCGATCCCGTACTTGCCCAGCGCCGTCTCCAGCCCGAAGTTGCTCATGACTGTCGCCACGACGCCGCCGGCCGCCAGGCGTCCCGCGCGATGCAGATGCCGGGCCGCCACGAAGAGCACGCCGTCGCCGTCCACGATACGGCCGCGGCCGTCCACCAGGATGACCCGATCACCGTCGCCATCGAACGCGAAGCCGAGCCGGCACCGCTGCTCGAGCACCGCCGCACGCAGCCTCTCCGGATGCGTCGAACCACTGTTCTCGTTGATGTTCCGGCCATCCGGCGACGCGTGCAACTCGACGACGGGAACGCCCAGCCGCTCCAGCACCCGGGACGCGACGCCGCTGGTCGCGCCGTGGGCGCAGTCGATGGCGATCGGCGGGCCCGCGACATCCGCACCCTCCACGATGCCGAGCAGGTGATCGACGTAGGCCTCCAGCAGATCCGCCGTGTCGAGAGGGAGCCCCGGATCGGCCGGCGCCTTGCCCCCCGCTCGGGTGCTTGCGACCCGTGCCTCGAGGCGGCGCTCCAGATCGACCGAGGCCTTCGCGCCGCTGGCCAGCAGGATCTTGATCCCGTTGTCCGGATGCCGATTGTGGGATGCGGACACGGCGACGCCGGCATCGAACCCGTGACGCGCCGTGATGACGGCGACCCCCGGCGTGGGCACGACTCCGATGCCTACCGGCAGCCCGCCGCGCGCCCGCACCCCGGTCGCGAACCACCGCTCGACCCAGGCGCCCGAGTCCCTGGTGTCGCGCCCGCAGGCGATGCGCGGCGCTCCGCCCAGCTCCTCCGCCAAAGCCGCGCCGAGACAGGCGATCGTCACTGCGTCGAGTGGTGGCGTACCCGGTACCCCGCGCACGCCATCGGTACCGAAGAGGACGCTCGACATGAGATCCGCAGCGTTCGGGAAGGTCGCCCGCGGCCCGGCCGCGGGCAGTCAGGGCACGGTGACGGTCACGCGCGACGGGTCGATACGCGTCACGCCGACAGCGGGGATCGACTCCACGGTGACGGGGAGATTGTAGCGGCCGGGCCGGAGCCCCGCAACGTCGACGAACGCTTCGACCGCCGCGCCATCGAGGGCCTGCACGCGGTCTCGCGGACCCAGCACGTCGACGCGCACCACCGCGGGCTCGATCGAGACGGTCCGACGGCTCTCTCCCGCGCGAACCTGCACCGCGGGCAGCGTCCGCTCGAGCGGCGCGGGCACGATATCCACCGTCACCACGGCCGTCCCCGGCGTTCGGAGCCTGACCACCGGATCCGCTACGCCAACAGTGACCGTCGCCTGTACCCGGTCGGCGGCGCCTTCGATCGAAACGGGCTCGGTCAGCGCCTCGATCACGCCGGCGAGCCGGCCCGCCGGCCCCACCACCTCGAAGGTGGCCGGCAACGCGGTGACGGCGCCGATGGCGAACCCTTCCGCCGGCCGGCCCTCAATGTCCGGCACCACCCTGACCACGCGCGGTGCGCCGGCAGGCTCGAGCGACACCGCGATCGTGGCCGGCACGACCTGCACGACCTCGACGCCGAACGGAACGCGGACACGGCCCGCGAACATGTCGAACAGACGCCGGCCGGAACGCTCCCCGGCCAGGTCGATCGCGGCGACGACGTCGCCGCGCTGCAAACCGCTCACGATACTGGACGCGCCACGCACGCGCACACTGACCGTATCCGGCGGATCGCCTGCCACATGCAGGAGCGGGGGCACGTTCTCGAAACCGAGCGGCACGTCGATGCCGCGCTCGACGACCGGCTGCCCCGCCACCTGGAACCAGAACGCGACGGCAAGAGCGAACGCCAGCAGCTTGAGACCGAGATCTCGCGCGATTGCCTGTCGCAGCATCAGAATTCGCCCCCGGCCGGACGGCCCCGGCGAGCCGGCCGCACGAGCGCCTCGAGTCTGGCCGTCAGGCGGCCGGCGTCGAGGTCGCGCTCGATCTGCCCGTCGACCGCCAGAGACACGGCGCCGGTCTCCTCGGACACCACGAGCGCAACGGCGTCCGATTCCTCCGTCAACCCGATCGCGGCGCGGTGGCGGGTTCCGAGATCCGTGCTCTGGGGACTGACGGTCAGGGGCAGAAAGCAGGCGGCGGCCGCGATTCGCTCGTCCTGAATGACTACGGCGCCGTCGTGCAGCGGCGATTCCGTCTGGAAAATGCTGACCAGCAGATCGTAGGTCACCCGCGAGTCCAGCGGAATGCCGCTGTCGACGTAGTTCCGAAGCCCGATCGCCCGTTCGATGGCGATGAGCGCGCCGACCTTCCGGCTGGCCAGCAGTCCTGCCGCGGTGACGACCTCCTCGACCGTTTCGTCCGTGGTCGCGCGACGCGTCAGGTAGCGAAACGCGGGAGCGCGGCCGAGCCTCGACAACCCCCGGCGTATATCGGCCTGAAACAGCACGATGGCCGCGAACACGATGTATCCGAACATGTCCCCGATGATCCAGTGCACCGTCCGGAGCATGGCGAGCTCGGACGCGTAGTAGAGCCCGACGAGGAGGACGCCGCCGAAGACCACCTGCGCCGCGCGAGTGTGCCGGATCAGCGTAAGGAGCTCATAGAAGAGGAACGTGACCACGGCGATGTCCAGCACGTCGCGCCAACCGACGCGAATGCCCAGCACGCCGCCGATGGCATCGAACACCATCCTTCAGGTCTCCTGCCTCAGGGCGCATGCGGCGCGGCTCGCTCCGCGTGGTCGGTCCCCGCCGTGACCGCGGCCATCCGTATCGCGTCCGCCACCCGGATCACATCGCCCTGTGCGTCCACGCGGTGCGCGCGGACGATGTGCGCGCCGAACCACACCGCGGCGGCGACGGCGGCCGCCGTCCCCCACTCCCGATCGCCCGGCGGGCGTTTCCCGAGTGCCGCCGTCAGGAACGACTTGCGGGACGGCCCGACGAGGATCGGACGGTCCAGACGCCGCAGAGAAGGCAACGCCGCGAGCGCGGCCCACGTCGCGTCCGCCCGCTTCGCGAACCCGAGGCCCGGGTCGACCACGATCTGCTCGCGCGGCAGCCCGGCCGCGATCGCCCGGTCGACGAGCGCGCCCAGCTCGGCGGCGACTTCGCGGCCGACGTCGCGATAAAGGGCGTGCCGGTACATGTCACGCGAGCCGCCGCGACTGTGCATGAGCACCAGCGGTGCGCCGGCGGCGGCCGCCACGCTCGCCAGCGCCGGCCCCGCAGCGAGTCCGGAGACGTCGTTGATCATCGTCGCGCCATGATCCAGCGCGGCTTCGGCAACCTGGGCCTTGTACGTGTCGATGGAGACAGGCGCGCGCACCCGCCCGGCGAGCCGGTCGAGCACCGGCAGGACCCGCCGCATCTCCTCCTGGACGGGCACGGGCTCCGCGCCCGGCCGGGTCGATTCACCGCCGATATCGAGCAGGTCCGCCCCGGTTTCATCGAGCGCCATGGCCCGGTCCGCGGCACGCGCGGGGTCCAGAAACTCGCCGCCGTCCGCGAACGAGTCCGGCGTGATGTTGACGATGCCCATCACCAGCGTGCGCGCCCCCAGCTCCAGCGTGCGCCCCCCCGGCAGCGAGAGCGTGTACGGCTTCCGTGGGGTCATGTTCGTTCCGAAACGACCGACAGTCTCCGGCCCGGCCCGCCGACGGCGCCGGGGCGGTGACGGCCGGTCGGGATCGAACCCCTATTCCTGCGGGACGGCCTTGTCGAACGAAGGCACCGGCGGCACGATTGAAGCGGGTTCCGACTCGTCGGGCGACGTCGACACGGTGCCGGTGGGCGGCGCCGAACCAGGCGCCGGATCGGGTATCGGGTCTTCGATGGACAACCCCTTGGCGAGCCGCTTGACCTGTTCGGCGTCGAGCACCTCCCGGATGAGCAGCTCCTCGGCGATGCAGACGAGCTCTTCCTTGTGCGTGCTCAGCAGGTTGCGCGCGCGATCGTAGTTCTCCGTCACGATCCGCTTGATCTCCTGGTCGATGCGAATCGCGGTGCCTTCGCTGTAGTCCTGCGACTGCGCGAAGTCCCGCCCCAGGAACACCTGCTCTTCCTTCTTGCCGTAGGTCAGAGGGCCGATCGACTCGCTCATGCCCCACTCGCACACCATCCGCCGTGCCATTTCGGTGGCGCGATCGAGGTCGTTGCCGGCGCCAGTGGTGATGTTGCCGTTCGTCAGCTCCTCGGCCAGACGCCCGCCGAGCAGGATCGCGATCTGATCGTTGAGGTAGTCGCGTGAATAGTTGTGCTTGTCGTCCACCGGAAGCTGCTGGGTGACGCCGAGCGCCATGCCGCGCGGAATGATGGTCACCTTGTGGATTGGATCCGCATGCGGCAACAGCACTGCCAGCAACGCGTGCCCACCCTCGTGCACCGCGGTCACCTGCTTCTCTTCGTCGCTGATGATCATCGAGCGGCGCTCCGAGCCCATCAGGACCTTGTCCTTGGCGAACTCGAAGTCCTGCATCTGGACGACCTTCTGGTTGTAGCGCGCCGCGTTCAGCGCGGCCTCGTTCACCAGATTGGCCAGATCGGCGCCGGAGAACCCGGACGTGCCGCGGGCGAGAACGTGGACGTCGACGTCGTCCGAGAGGGGAATCTTGCGAGTGTGGACCCCGAGAATGCCCTCTCGGCCCTTGACGTCGGGTCGGTTGACGACGATGCGGCGATCGAAGCGGCCGGGGCGCAGCAGCGCGGGGTCGAGGACGTCCGGGCGGTTGGTGGCGGCCACCAGGATGACGCCCTCGTTCGACTCGAACCCGTCCATCTCGACGAGCAACTGGTTCAGGGTCTGCTCCCGCTCGTCATGGCCTCCGCCGAGCCCGGCGCCCCGGTGCCGGCCAACCGCGTCGATCTCGTCGATGAACACGATGCACGGAGCGTTCTTCTTGCCCTGCTCGAACAGATCGCGAACGCGGGAGGCGCCCACCCCCACGAACATCTCCACGAAATCGGAGCCGCTGATCGAGAAGAAGGGCACGTTGGCTTCACCGGCCACGGCGCGGGCCAGCAGCGTCTTGCCGGTTCCGGGAGGCCCCATCAGCAGGACGCCCTTCGGGATCCGGCCGCCCAGCTTCTGAAACTTCTGCGGCTCCTTGAGGAACTCGATGATCTCCTGCAGCTCCTCTTTCGGCTCCTCGACGCCGGCCACGTCCTTGAACGTGACCTTCTTCTGCGAGCTCGACGAGAGCTTGGCGCGGCTCTTGCCGAACGAGAGCGCCTTGTTGCCCCCGGTCTGCATCTGCCGCATGAAGAAGATCCAGAAGCCCAGGATGAGGAGGAGCGGAGCCCAACTGTAGAGCAGCGTCGTCCACGGACTGCCCGCCGCCTCGCGCGCGCTCACCGCCACGTCGCGCTCGACGAGCCGGTTGACCAGCCCTTCGTACTGCGGCGGCGCGAACGAGCGGAACGACTCGCCGGAGGTCGTCGACCCGGTGACCTCGTTGCCGGTGAGCGTGACGCTCTCCACCTGGCCGCTGTCGACCATCCGAATGAACTCGCTGAACGAGACGGACTCGTCGCGGGACTGGAAGTCCGTGGAGAAATTCCAGATCAGCACCACGACGACGACGAGCACCATCCAGAAAGCGAAGCTTCTGACAGACGGATTCAAACGGAACCTCCCGTCTTCACGATCTTCAAGACTATCACGCCTTCGTCCGAGCCGATCATTCTCGCTCCCTCCCCCAACCCGTGCCCCGCGACCCACACGATCCCGAGCCGGTCGTCCACCACCAGTGGAACGGTCGCGCGCCGGTCGCGGGGGACCTTGCGATCCACGAAGAAGTCCTGCACCTTCTTCCTGCGCCCGCCGAGCCCGAGGGGCCGGAACACGTCGCCGGGACGCCAGCTCCGCACCGTCAGCGGCAAGGTGATCCGCGCCGCCGGCAGCGCGACGACGCCGCCGCGCGCGACGAGCCGGGCCGGCCGGCCGCCGTGCTCGGCGGTGATGCGGAGACCGGCCTCGGAGATCTCCACCGCGCCGGGCGCCGCCAGCGGATACTCGTAGCCCTCGGCGCCGGCAACGGGCGCCCGCCGCCCCCGCCGGCGCGTGAAGCCCAGCATCGTTCCCCGCCGCTCGACCCGGCAGCCGGGGAAATCCGCCGCAACCGGCGCCGTCCCCTCCGCTTCCGCCAACCGCCGCAGGCGCTCCACGTGATCGAAGCCGACCCGCCGGCCGCCGGCCCGCTCCAGGACCTGCAGGGCGACCCGCCGAGCCAGCGCCGGGTGGGCCGCCGCCAGTCGCGCCGCGTCGATCTCAAGGCGCCCCCCTGCGACGTCTCCCCCCGCGTCGAGGGGCCCCTCCTTGTATTGGACGATCTCTCGCGCCGCCGCGTTCGCCGCGTCGTCCAGCCAGTCGGCGTCGTCGCGGGCGATCGCCGCGCCGCGGGCGAGAGCGTCCGTAACGGCCGGCGAGAAGTGCTCGGCGAGGAACGGGATTAGCCGGTGCCGAACCCGGTTGCGCAAGATGCGCTCGTCGCGGTTGCTCGGATCCTCGCGATGCGGCAGGCCGCGCAGGCGCAGGTAGCCCCGGAGCTCGTCCCGGCGGATGTCGAGCAGGGGCCGCACGACGGCGCCGATGCGGGGTCGGATGCCCGCCAGTCCGGCCGGCCCGGCGCCGCGGATCAGCCGCAACAGCACCGTCTCGGCCTGATCGTCGCGGGTGTGTGCGGTCGCCACGCGGTCGGCCTGCCCGGCCCGCACCGCGCGCGCGAACAGCTCGTAGCGAACCCGGTGTCCCGCCGCCTCGATGGAGATCCGCTCCGCACCCGCGCGGGCGGCCACGTCGACGCGCTCGACGGTGATGGGGACCCCGAGCGTGGCGGCGAGGTCGCGGCAGAACGTCTCGTCCTCGTCGGATGCCCCCCCCCGCAACCGGTGGTTGACGTGCAGCAGCCCGGCAACCGACCAGCTCGCAGCGGGCGCCAGTTCGCACAGGAGGGCGCCGAGCGCCACCGAGTCGCCGCCGCCGGAGCAGGCCACGAGCACGCGCGCGCCCGATGGAATGAGCGCCTCGCGCTCGAGGGATTGCCGGACGCGCTGCACCAGCGGTGACACGGTTCTTGGCCAAGCCGCCGGCTCAAATGCCGGCGCGACCCAGGTAACCGCTGTACCAGAGTGCGCCGAGCGGCAACCCTTCTTCAACCATCGCGCCGACGACCTTATCGTCACTCGCCCGAGAGACACTAGCGAAGCCGTCCGCCTGCTTCTCCAGAGTCCACGTCTCGTCCGGTCGCAGCGCGTCGACGAAATACGGCTGGTGTGTAGTGACGAATATCTGCGGCGCGCTCTTCCTTCCGGTGGCATGCTCGCGAAGTTCCTCGGCAAGAATCTCCAGCAACTTGTGGTATAGGCCGTTCTCCGGCTCCTCGATGCAGATGAATGGCGGCGGCTCCGGATCCTCCAGCATGATCAGGTAGGCAAAGACCTTCAGCGTCCCGTCGGACATCTGTTGCGCGTAAAAGGGATCATCGAATCCCTTGTCGTTGAAACGGAGCAGCAGCCTTCCATCCGGACTCTGCTCCGTGTCGATCCGGTCGATGCCCGGGATCTTCCCGGCGATACGATTCAGGATGCCCTTGAATCTCTCCCGGTGCTCACGCTCCATGAACTGCACGACGTTGCCGAGGTTGTCACCATGAATGTTCAGATGCTTCTGCGGCCCCGCCAACGGCAGACCTCGCGCGGCGTCCGGAGTGAAGTAGCTCAGGTACCACCCTTCGACAAACTGGCGAAAGGACGATATTCTCGGGTGCTGCTTCAGGGCTCCGAGAGTCGCAATGCCGAGCTTGCGTCTGTCCTGCAGCTCCACGAACTCCGTTTCCGCACGCTCTTCTCCGGTCAGTCTTCTTTCAATACGGTCGAGCAACATCTCCAGCACGGATTCTCTGTCAACAACTTCATCGATCTGCTGCCCTTCGGCCTGTCCTGTCCACGCTACCCCTCTGCCACCGTTCATCACGAGAAACGAGAACGGCCGTCCGTGGCTCTGCCCCTTGCGTCGCTGTCGAAGGCGTTCCCGTGAGGCGTATGGCCTTCCTGAATCGTCCCTGTCAATCGCCAGTTCGTAAGTGATCGGCCGCGCCCGTCGTTCTTCTCTATAGTAGATCTCGAATTCAATCGGGCCGTCGCTACCTTGCGAGCGGATGCGCTCGAATCCTCCCCGTCCTCGAGCGTCGCAGGCCTCCTCGACGCCCAGCTTCAGGCAGTCTGCAAGAAATCCGAAAGCATCGAAGAGCGAGCTCTTTCCGACCCCGTTCTTCCCGATCACGACCGACAGCGGGGTCAGGGGCTGGACGCGCTGCGTGTTCCACAGCTTGCCGAGCGTCAGGTCCTTCAACACGCGGTAATTCGCGATCCGGATTCCCTCGATTTTCGCCACTGCGTCGAGTCCTCCCATCGACCTACGCCATGGTGTCCGTCACGCACGGACGCGAGACGCCACCATTTCGTCGTCGGGCGAAGAGTACAGTTCGCCGCAGGCGTTCGCAAGACACCGCGCCCGGACCGACGAAGCACGGAGGTGCGCACGACCTCCTCGCGCATGTTGGGGCAAATGGTCAACGGCGCCGGCCGGGCCGGGGCGGGAGAAGAGGTGGTGCCGGTGCAGGGACTTGAACCCCGGACCTAGCGGATATGAGCCGCTTGCTCTAACCATCTGAGCTACACCGGCACGGGATCTCACCATTATACGCCAGCGTCGCGGACTTCGTCGGGGGCGTTGCGCGGGTCGCACCGGCGGAGCTACAGGATCAGCATCGCGTCGCCGTAGCTGTAGAACCGGTAGCGCCGCTCCACCGCGTCGCGGTACGCGTTCAGGATCGCGTCGCGGCCGGCGAACGCGCAGACCAGCAGCAGGAGCGACGACCGGGGCAGGTGGAAGTTGGTGAGCAGGCCGCCGACCACCTGGAAGTCGAAATCGCCATGGATGTAGAGGTCGGTCTCGCCGGCCACCGGTTCGAGCCGGCCGCCGTGGGCGCGGGCGACCGCCTCCAGCGTGCGGGTGGTGGTGGTGCCGACCGCGACGACCCGGCGTCCCTCGTCCAGGGCGTCGTTGACCGCCGCCGCCGTCGACGCCGGCACGGTGTAGCGCTCGGCCGCAACGCGATGCGCCTCGACCTCCTCGGTCCGCACCGGCTCGAACGTGCCGTAGCCGACGTGCAGCGTGATGGCGTGCCGTTCCACACCGCGCGCGCGCAGCCGCTCGAGCAGGATCGGGGTGAAGTGCAGTCCGGCGGTCGGCGCCGCCACCGAGCCGCGCGCGGCCGCGTAGACGGTCTGGTAGCGTTCCGCGTCGAGCGGCCGGTCCGCCCGCCGGATGTAGGGCGGCAGCGGAACGTGCCCGATGGCGTCGACGGCGGCGTCGACGGCGCCGTCATCCGCAGTCAGGCGGACGGTGCGCCGCCCATGATGGTGACGGTCGAGCACCTCCAGCTCCAGGCGGCGCCCACCACCCTCGAACACCGCGCGGGAGCCGGGCTTCAACTTCTGTCCGGGGTGGACGAGGGCATCCCAGCGGTCGCCGTCGATCCTCCGCAGCAACAGACACTCGACGGCGCCGCCGCTCGGCTCGCGGCGGCCGAGCAACCGCGCCGGCACGACGCGCGAATCGTTGACCACGAGCACGTCGCCCGGTTCCAGCAGCACGTCCAGGTCCGCAACGCGATGGTGCGAGCGTGCCCCCGTGGTGCGGTCGAGCCGCAACAGGCGCGCCGAGTCCCTGACCTGCGCCGCTTCCTGGGCGATCAGTTCGGTGGGAAGTTCGTAGTCGAAGTCCGACAGGCGCATGGACGGACCGTGCGCTCCTCAGCCCGCCCAGCGCAGCAGCACGGCGCCCACGGTAAATCCGGCGCCGACCGAGGCCAACAGAACCTGCGCCCCCTTTTCGAGGCGGCCCTCGCGCCGCGCGTCGGCCAGCGCGAGCGGAATCGTGGCGGCCGTCGTGTTTCCGTACCGCTCGATGTTGACTATCACCTTGTCGCGGTCGACGCCGAGGTGCTCGGCGGCGCTCATGATGATCCGCCGGTTCGCCTGGTGCGAGACGAACAGATCGACGTCCCCCGCATCGAGCCCGTTCGCCTCCAGTACCCGCCGGCAGATCTCGGACATCTTGCGGACCGCGAACTTGAACACCGCGGGACCGTCCTGATGCACGTAATGGAGCCGTGCATCGACCGTCTCGCGCGTGGCCGGCCGCAGGCTGCCGCCCGCCGGCATGCACAGGGCCGGACCGCCGCTGCCGTCGATCTCGTGCGCGAAGTCGATGATCCCCGGCTCGCCGTCGGCGGCGGGCGACACGACCACCGCTCCTGCGCCGTCACCGAACAGGACGCAAGTGGCGCGATCCTGGAAGTCGATGATCGACGACATCACGTCGGCGCCGATGACCAGGGCGTGGTCGTGGGCGCCGCTGGCCACCATCTGGGCGCCCGTCGTCAGGGCGAAGGTGAACCCGGAGCAGGCGGCCCCGAGGTCGAAGCCCCAGGCGTTCGTGGCGCCGATCTTGTGCTGCACGAGGCACGCGGTGCTGGGAAAGAACATGTCGGGCGTGGTCGTCGCCACGACGATGAAGCCGATCTGGTCGGGGCTCACACCCGCCTCCGCCAACGCGGCGATCGCCGCCTCCTTGCCGAGATCCGACGACGCGACGCCCTCGTCGACGACGTGCCGCTCGCGGATGCCGGTACGCTTCAGAATCCAGGCGTCGGTCGTATCCACCAGCTTCTCGAGGTCGGCGTTCGTGAGCACGCGCGGCGGCACGTACGTGCCGAGCGACGTGACCTTGACACGCCGCCGCGCGCCGCCCCCGTCGAATCGCCCACCGTTTCCGTTCGCCACTCGCTTCGTCCTTGTCTCCGGCAGCCGCTGCCGGTGATGCCCGCCCGCGCCGTTAGAGCAGCCGGGGGTGCCGCTCCGGGCTCGCCAGCCCGAAGTAGTCGTAGGCGCGGGCCGTCGCCATCCGCCCGCGCGGCGTCCGGTCGAGGAAGCCGGCCTGAATCAGGTACGGCTCGTAGATGTCCTCTATCGCGTCCTTCTCTTCGCTGATGGCGGCGGCGAGGCTGTTGAGTCCGACCGGGCCGCCCCCGAACTTGTCGATGATGGCATGCAGCAACCGCCGGTCCGCCTCGTCGAAGCCCTGCTCGTCGACCTCCAGCAGGGCCAGGGCGTCGCGCGCGACCTCCACCGTGATGGCGCCGTCGGCCCGCACCTCGGCGTAGTCGCGCACGCGCCGCAGCAACCGGTTGGCGACGCGCGGCGTGCCGCGCGACCGGCGGGCGATCTCCGCCGTCGCCGCCGCGTCGATGGGCACCCCGAGTATGCGCCCCGAGCGCGTCACGATCTCCACCAGATCGCGTTCGGCATAGAAGTCGAGCCGGTGCACGATTCCGAACCGGGCCCGGAGCGGCGACGTCAGGAGCCCCGCGCGGGTGGTGGCGCCTATCAGCGTGAAGCGCTGGAGCGGAACCTTCACCGAGCGTGCGCTCGGCCCCTGCCCGATGACGATGTCGAGCTCGTAGTCCTCCATCGCGGGATAGAGGATCTCCTCGATGGCGGGGCTCATGCGGTGGATCTCGTCGATGAACAGCACTTCCCGCGCCTTCAGGTTCGTCAGGATCGCCGCGAGATCGCCCGGCTTCTCCAGCACCGGTCCGGCCGTGCCCCGCACCGGCACGCCCAGCTCGTTGCCGATGACGTGGGCAAGCGTCGTCTTGCCGAGTCCGGGCGGCCCGTAGAGCAGCACGTGGTCGAGCGCCTCGCCGCGGTTGCGCGTCGCGGTGACGGCGACGGTGAGGTTCTCGCGCACGCGGTCCTGGCCGATGTAGTCGTCGAGGGAGCGCGGGCGGAGCCCGGCCTCGTACTGGGCGTCCTCCTCGGCCCGCACCGTGCTGAGAACGTGATCGGTAGTCACCGCCCGACCATTCTACGCGCCGGACGGACGCGGGGGCCGGCCGGACGGTCCGGAGATCGGGTCAACCGGCCAGCTCCCGGAGGGCCTGCCGCAGCGCCGCCTCGAAATCCCCGGGACTGCGCTTCAGGGCCGCCTCCACGGCGCGTTCCGCGGGCGGCCTCTGGTAGCCGAGGTTCAGGAGGGCCGAGATCACGTCGCCGCGCAAATCGCGCCCGTCGACCTCCGCCGCGCCGTCCGCCCCGCCCGCGTCGTCGGCCGGGGCGCCGGCCGGCAGCTTGTCCTTCAACTCCAGCGTGATGCGCTCGGCCGTCTTGCGCCCGACCCCCGGAATGCCGGTCAGGCGCGCGACGTCCGCGGTGCGGATGGCCTGCACCAGCACCGGCGGCTCGATACCCGACAGCACGGCGAGGGCGAGGCGCGGCCCCACGCCGTTGATGCCGATGAGCCGCTCGAACAGATCGCGCTCCAGGCGGGTGGCGAACCCGAAGAGCGAGAGCGCCTCCTCGCGGACGTGGGTATGGATGCGCAACGCCACCTCCGCCCCGCGGTCGCCCACCGCGTAGTAGGTGGAGAGTGGAATCTGCACGTCGTAGCCAACACCGCCCACGTCGACGACGATCCGGCCCGGCTGCTTCTCGGCCAGCTTGCCGTGGAGCCTGGCAATCATGGCCGCCGCACCGTCACGGCGTCGCCCCGCGGCCGGTATTGCCGCCACGAACGGGGTGCCCCGCCCGGCGCGGCCGGCTGCTCGTCCACTGCCCCCGGCCGGATGGAGTGCGCGTGGCAGACGGCAACGGCCAACGCATCCGTAACGTCCAGACGGGAGGGCGGCGGATCCAGACCGAGAAGCAGACCCACCATCTGCTGCACCTGCTGCTTCTCCGCCCGCCCGTAGCCGACCACGGCCCGCTTCACCTCGGCCGGCGCGTACTCCACCACGGGCAGCCCCGCCTCCGAGGCGGCCAGCATGACGACGCCGCGCACGTGGCCCAGCTTCAGCGCGCTGCGCGCGTTCCGGGCATGGAACAGGTCCTCGATGGCGACCGTCTCGGGGCGATGCTCGGCGATCAGCGCCGCCAGACCGTCGTGGATGGCGCGCAGCTTCTCGGGAAAGGCGCTCCGGACGGGCGGACTCAACGCCCCGCAGACGAGGATGCGGTGACGACCGCCCGAGGTGTCGATGCAACCGTACCCCGTGTGTGCGGAGCCGGGGTCGACCCCGAAGATTCTCACGCGAGAGAAGCCTCGATCTCCTTGGCGTCGATGTCGAAGTTCGACCAGAGGTGCTGGACGTCATCCTGCTCCTCGAGCACGTCCATCAGCTTGATCATCTGCTGGGCCGCCTTGCCCTCCACCTTGACGAGATTCTGCGGCAGCATCGCGATCTGCGCCGAGATCGGCGAGGCGCCGGCCGCGGCGACCGCCTCGCGGACGGCCTCGAAGGCATCCGGACTGCTGATGATCTCCCAGTTGTCGCCGTCCTCGCGGAAGTCGTCGGCGCCGGCGTCTATCGCCGCGGTCATCAGCGTCTCCTCGTCGACGTTCCCCTGCTCCACGACGATGTGGCCGTGCTTCTCGAACATCCACGCCACCGAGTTGGTGGTGCCCAGGTTGCCGTTGTGCTTCGAGAGCAGGTGGCGGATCTCGCCGACGGCCCGGTTGGTGTTGTCGGTCAGGCACTGGATGAGGAGCGCCGCGCCGCCCGGCCCGTAGGCCTCGTAGGTGACCTCCTCGTACGTGACGCCCGGCTCCTCGCCGGTCCCGCGCCGGATGGCGCGCTTGATGTTGTCGGCCGGCATGTTGGCGGCCTTGGCGTCGGCAATCACGGTGCGCAGGCGCGGGTTCATCGCCGCATCGCCGCCGCCGTCCCGCGCGGCGACCGTCAGTTCCTTGATGATGCGGGTGAAGAGCTTGCCGCGCCGCGCGTCCGCCACGCCTTTCTTGTGCTTGATCGAAGCCCACTTGGAATGTCCGGACATGGCCCCATTATCGCAAAACCTTCGGTCGCGGAAAACCACCGGCGGGGTCCGCGCCCGCGCCCGCACGGGGGTCAGAAGTCGATGCGGGTGCTGACGCCGAAGCTGCGCGGCGGGTTGGTCAGGTAGCCGACCCGGGCCAGGGTGCCCCGCTCCTGGTCGAGGGCCAGGAGCGCCCGTTCGTCGGTCAGGTTATCGGCGAAGAAGGCGATGTCCCAGCGGCCGTCGAGGAAGCCGACCCGCGCGTTGAGGATGTTGTAGGCCGGCAGCTCCGGATTGAACGCGAACGCGCTCTGCGTCAGCGGGCCGCCGATGAACGCCCCCGGGCGCAGGGCCGGAGACAGCGCCGTCAGGTCGACCGCGCCGAAGCCCGCGGCCTGGTCTCCCACCTGCGTGAAACGCGAGCCGACGTGCTGGAAGGTACCGCTGACGTAGCCCACCCAGCCGCCGCCGGCGAGCCAGCGCCAGGTGGCCGCCGCCGCGGTCTGGAAACGGGGGGTCGTCGGCAGGCGTCGGCCCGCCTCGATGCCCGACACCGTGTCGACCCTGCCCGCGTCGTCGGTGGACGTGATCGTCGACTGCAGCCGCGCGTCGGCGACGCTGGCCGAGACCGCGAAGTCGAAGAAGGCGGTCGGCTGCGCGGCCAGCTCCAGCTCGACCCCGGCGCTGCGCGCGTCGGGCACGTTGAAGATGATGCGCGACGAGCAGGTTCCCGCCGTCACCGTCGCCTGCAGGTTGCGGACGTCCATGTAGAACCCCGACGCGTTGAACGTGCCGCGGCCGCCGAGGAACGTCGACTTGACGCCCGCCTCGTAGTTCCACAGCGCCTCGTCCTCCCAGGTGCCGCGGTCGCCGAAGGTGGCGAGATCCTCCGGCGAGCAGATCGGCGTGTTGAGCGGATCGTTGATGCCGCCGAGGCGGAAGCCTTGCGACACCTGCGCGTTCACCTGCGTCTCCGCGCCCAGGTCGTAGCTGGCGATGATCCGCGGCGCGACTCCGGTCGCCGACGTGGTGCCCTCGCTGTCGAGCGGGTCCGCGAAGAGCCCGTCGAAGGTCTGCGTGCGCGCTTCGTCGAAGTCGTACCAGCGGAGGCCGCCGGTCAGGCTGAACCGGTCGGTGAGGGCCAGCGACGCCTCGCCGAACAGGGCGAGTTGATCGAAGTCGTAGCGCAGGTCCGAGTAGAACAGCTCCTCCGTGCCGGGCTGGCCGGCCAGCGGACGCGACCCCGACCAGACGAGGTCCGGGACCCCGGTGACGACCCGCAGGAAGTCGGAGACCGCGGCGCCGTTGATCGCCACGTAGTTCGCGGCGTAGGCGCTCTGCCCGTAGCGGCGCTCGGCCGTGCTGAAGAACGTGCCGAGGACCCAGTCGACCCGCTCGCCTTCTCCCGCGACGCGCAGCTCCTGTGTCAGCCCGCGCGCCGTGGTGAGGTCGACGAGCGGGAAGTCCAGCGTGTAGCCCGCCTCCGGAGCGCCGAACGGGCTGAACGAGACGCTGCCGCCCAGCGCCGACGCATCGCGCACGACGTCGACGTCGCGGTCGGTGAGCGAGGTGACGGACGTGAGCGCCGCGCCGCCGAGATCCAGCTCGAGGGTGAAGTCGCCCAACAGGAACGTGTCCGCGTAGGGCTCTTCGATCTGCGTGAACTGCTGCCGTTCGCCCAGGGTCACCGCGGGGCGCGTGGTCGTGAAGGGGTTGGCCAGGATGTTGTAGGCATCGATGCGGTTCCAGCCGTCCATCGCCGCGTGCTGGTAGACGAGCCGCGGCGTGAAGGAGAAGCGCTCGTTCGGCTGTACGCGCAGCGCCACGCGGGCGCCGGTCCGGCGGCCGCTGTCGACGTTCTCCTTGACGCCGAGGTCCGGCTGCACGGCGTCGATGAAGCCGCCGACGGTGGTGTTGTAGGCGGTGACGCGGGCAGCCGCGGCCGGCCCGAGAGGCACGTTGACCGCGAACTTGGCGTTGTTGCCGAGCCCGCCGCCGGTGAGCGAGCTGAAGCCGAGCTCGCCCGTTCCCTCGGTGACGCCGAGGACCGGCTGGTTCGTGATGTAGCGCACCGTGCCCGACAGCGAGCCTGAGCCGAAGAGGGTCCCCTGCGGGCCGCGCAGCACCTCGATGCGCGACATGTCGAACAGGTCGAGGTCCGGGGTGAAAAGGGACAGCGAGATGACCGACTCGTCGAGGTAGACGCCGACCTGCTCCTTGACCCCCGGCTGGTCGCGCACGATCTGGCCGGCCGAAACGCCGCGCATCGCGATCTGGCTCTGGCCGGGGCCGAGGTTCTGGACGGAGAAGCCCGCGACGTTGGCCGAGACGTCCTCGATGCTCTCCGCGCCCCGGTTGCGCAGCGCCTGTTGCGTCGGCGCGACCACCGAGAAGGGCACCGACTGCAGGTCCTCCTCGCGCTTGCGGGCGGTGACGGTAACCGTCACCTCCTCGGCGAAGTGCGGCGGCTCTCCGGCCTCCGGCTCGGCCGACGCCGCCTGCTCCGCCGGCCCGGCTCGTCCGGCGTCCTGCGCGCTCACGGTCAACGGGATGGCCAACAGCAGGGCGCCGAGCGTCCGGAATCCTCCATGCATCGCAGCCTCCGCGATCCGTTGCAGCCTCCGCGAGTATTCGTGCCCACTCTATATGAAGGCGGGCTGCGGCGAGCGGCGAGCGGCGGGCGGCGGGCCCGGCGTCAGCGGCGGCGGGCCACGATCACCCACACGCTCGCGTCCGGCGACCACTCCTCGCCCGCGTAGTCGCCCAGGACCGCGTCGACGCGGAAGCCCGCCTGCTCGAGCCGCTCGGCAACCTGCGGCACCGTCAACGTGCGGAAGGCGAGCGAGAAGCGGTGCACGGTGCGCCGACTACCGTGCCACTCGACGAACTCCTGGTCGAAGACGGTCAGTGCGTGCTCGCGCACCTGGCGCACCGACTCGATCAACGTGACGCGACGACCGCCGCTCAGCGGCCCGCGCAACCCCACCCGGCGGTGATACTCCTGCCAGCGCGGCAGCTCCGGAACGAGATCGATGCCGAGGGTGCCGCCGCGCGGCAGCACGCCGGCCGCCGACTCCAGCGTCGCGGTCAGGTCCTCGTCCGAGAGCAGCGTCTGCAACATGCCGTAGGGCGCCATCACCAGCCGGCAGCGCCAGCGGCGGCGGAACGGCAGGGCGCGAATGTCGCCGCGCACGATCGCCGTTCTCGCGGTCAGGCGGGCCCGGCGGAGACGCGACCGCAGCCGGCGCAGCATCGGGGCGGAGCGGTCGATCCCGACGAAGCGGGGCGCCACGCGCGCCACCGGCACCGACAGGCGGCCGGTGCCGCAACCGAGCTCCAGCACCGGACCCTCCGCCCGGCGCGCCAGGTCCGTCCAGAACCGGACGTCGCGGCGGCCGATCGTGCGCCGGTTCTCCCAGTCGTAGAACGGGGCGTAGGCGTCCCAGCCGTCCCAGCCGGCGGCGCTGCTGTCGGAGGTCATCGCGGGCGACCCGTAGTATAGGAAGAGCGCTCGGAGCTTGCGCCGCAGGAGCCGCGCCGGCGAACTCCCGCCGCGACCGCAAGGCCGCGCTCGCTGCCAGAGGAGATGACGGTGGTGCCGCTGGCTCGCAATCGAGTGGAGGACGTCGAGCGATCCCGCCATAATAGGGGACCGCATGCCGCTCATCCCCGCGTGGGCGCCGAACCTGCACCCGCTGGTCGTGCACTTCCCGATCGCGTTGCTGTTCGCGGCAGGCGCCGTCGATGCGGCCGGCCTCGTGGCGCCAGGTCGGAGACTGCGGGACACCGCGACATGGCTCTACGTCGGGGGCGCGGCAACCGCCGTGTTCACGTATTTCACGGGGTACACCGCGGCGCAGGCGGGAGCGTTCTCTCCCGAGGTCGGGTTGCTCGTGGACGCGCACGCCGGCCGGGCGTTCGCGGCAACGTGGCTCTTCGCGTTCTTCGCGTCGCTGCGGCTCGCCATGTCGTACATTCTCCAGCCGCGGCGGGCGTTGCGGATCGGCGCCTTCGCGGTCGCGCTGGTCGGGCTCGGCGCGCTCGTTCAGACCGCGCTGCTCGGGGCGCGGCTGGTCTTCGAGCACGGAATCGGGGTGCAGACGGTAGCCGTCGCGGAGTCGACGGGACGAACGGAAAGAGCGCCGGCGCAGCCGGTGGAAAGAGCGGAAAGAGAGGATCCGGAATGAGGTCGCTGCTGATTACGTCGCTCGCCGCGCTGGTTACGTCGTTCGTCACGGCGATTGGAACCGGCGACGCCTTCGCACAGGAGCAGACGTCGGAGGGGCCGTGGCAGACCTACGGCACCGAGAACGGCGAATGGCGCAGCTACGCCGGCGACATCGCCGGCACCAAGTACTCGCCGCTCGACCAGATCGACGCCGGCAACTTCAGCGACCTGGAGATCGCCTGGGAGTGGACGTCGATCGACAACTTCGTCAGCCGCAGCACCCCCGGCGGCGGCGAGTGGTCGGCGCCGCTCGACGTCATCGTCGACTCGCTGGTCGAGGAGACCCCGAACCTCTACCGCAGCAGCCAGCCGCCGAACCCCTCGCGCCTCCAGGTGACCCCGCTGATGATCGACGGCGTGCTGTACTTCAACACGCCGCTGTCGCAGGGAGTCGCCGTGGACGCGACGACCGGCGAGACGCTCTGGATCTTCAACCCGAAGGGCTACGAGGAAGGGACCCCGTCGATGAGCGGGCCCTGGACGCAGCGCGGGGTCGCCTACTGGACCGACGGCGAAGGGGACGAGCGGATCTTCTGGGGCACCGGCAACGGCTACGTCGTCTGCGTCAAGGCGAAGACCGGGCAGCCCTGCCCCGACTTCGGCCCCAACGGCGGCGGCATGGTCGACGCGATGGTCGGCATCCCGCGCGTGGAGCGCGAGGCGCGCGACTACCTCAACGCGCTGCTCTACTCCATCAACTCGCCGCCCATCGTCGTGCGCGACAAGGTGATCCACGGCTCGCAGATCGCCGACCGGCGCATCACGCGGGAAGCACCCCCGGGGTGGGTGCGGGCCTGGGACGTCCGCACCGGCGAGCACGCCTGGGACTTCCACACCGTGCCGAACAGCGCCGACGAGTTCGGCGTGGACACCTGGCTCAACGACTCGTGGCGCTATTCCGGCAACGCCAACGTCTGGTCGATGCTCGCCGGCGACAACGAGCTGGGCTACGTCTACCTGCCGACCGGCACCACCACGAACGACTACTACGGCGCCGACCGGCCGGGCGACAACCTCTTCTCGGAAACGATCATCGCCGTCGACGTCGAGACGGGCCAGCGGATGTGGCACTTCCAGGCGGTCCACCACGGCCTGTGGGACTACGACTTCCCCACCCACCCGAACCTGGTCGACGTGGTGGTCGACGGCCGCCCGATCCAGGCGCTGGTGCAGGTGAGCAAGCAGGCGTTCGTCTACGCCTTCGACCGGGTGACCGGGGAGCCGATCTGGCCCATCGAGGAGCGTCCGGTGCCGCAGGCGACCAACATGCCGGGCGAGGTCCCGTCGCCCACGCAGCCGTTCCCGACGAAGCCGGCCCCGTTCGACTACCAGGGGGTCACCATCGACGACCTCGTGGACTTCACGCCGGAGCTGCGCGAGATGGCGATAGAGGTGGTGAGCAACTACCAGATCGGGCCGCTGTTCACGCCGCCCGGACGGCCCATCAACGGCGGCACGCAGGGCACGCTGATGCGCCCGCCCGACTTCGGCGCGGCCGGCTGGGCCGGCGCCGCGGTCGACCCCGAAACGGGGATGCTCTACATCCCGTCGCGCAACATCGCGGTCGCCATCCCGCTCTACACGCCCGACCCGGACCTCGGCGCCACGATGCTCTACACGCACGGCGCCCCGGAAGAACGGCGGCTGCGCCAGATCCGCGAAGGACAGTCGTACCAGGCGCGGATGCCGCAGGGCCTGCCGCTGCTCAAGCCGCCCTACTCGCGCATTACGGCCATCGACATGAACACCGGCGAGCACGCCTGGATGGTGCCCCTCGGCAACGGCGACCGCATCCGCAACCATCCCCGCCTGCGCCACCTGAACCTGCCGCCGCTCGGCGACGGCACCATCGGCGGGCCGCTGCTGACGAAGACCCTGCTCATCAGCACCGTCCCGACCGCCGGCAGCCAGGGAGGACCGGGCCTCGTGGCCTGGGACAAGCAGACCGGCGAGGTCCGCGGCGCGGTCGACCTGCCCGCCGGCACCATCGGCACGCCGATGACGTATATGGTGGACGGCCGGCAGTACATCGCCGTCAGCATCGGCGGCGGGCCACGGGTCGTGGCGTTCGCGCTGCCGGCGGACTGAAGCGGCAGACCGAGATTCGATGAACGTCACCAGGCTGCGCCTCGAGAACTTCAAGCGCTTCACCGACCTGACCATCGACCTGTCGCCGTTTGCCGGCGCGCCGAAGCTGGTGCTGCTGATCGGGGCGAACGGCAGCGGCAAGTCGTCGGTGTTCGACGCGTTCGAGTACCTGTCCGCGGGGCACAAGGAGTCGTCTTCCGGACTCGACCTTGGAGAATTGCTGGGCAGGAAACGGAAGAGCGGCCTGGAGTACTCGCGCTACCTCAAGAAGGACCCCAGCACCGATGTGTCCGTCTCGTGCTCTTTCGGCGGCAACTTCGAGGTCCGTCGATCCAACGATACGCCGGCGACCACCTCGCCGCCGGATTGGGACCTGAAGTCTGCATTCTACGGTCGAAGCTCGTTACGAACGATTCCCGAACTGCGCGGCGGGCGCAGGACCGCCGGCCCCATCGGCGCCGACCGGGACCGCCCGCGACGCTACATCGATCAGGACACGCGGTTCGAGACCGACGTCTCGGAAATGACGAGACGCATCCATGACGAGGTCTGGGGATCGCAGTTCGATTCGGACCGGCTCAAGGCGCAGTTCGTCGACCCGCTCAACGACGCGCTCACGCGGATCTTCGCCAGTGCCTCTCCGACACGGTTGCAACTGACGCGGATAAGCCCGGCGCTGGAAGATCGCCCGCCGGACATCCGTTTCAGAAAGGGAACGTCCGAGATCCACTACGACCTGCTCAGCAGCGGCGAGAAGGAGGTGTTCAACATTCTTCTCAACCTGTTCACCCGCCGCGAGCACTTCACAAGCACGATCTACTTCATCGACGAGCTCGACGTGCATCTGCACACGCGGCTCCAGCACGCGCTGATCCGGGAGGTCGTCGAGCACTGGATTCCGGACTATTCGCAGCTCTGGACGGCCAGCCATTCGCTCGGCTTCATCGAGTACGCCGGCGATGCCGCGGACGCCGCCATCATCGACTTCGACGACCTCGACTTCGACCGCCCGCGGGTGCTGACGCCGGCCCCGAAATCTGCGGCGATCTTCGACATCGCGGTGCCCAGGGATTCCGCGCTGAAGGTCTTTCCGAACAAGACGCTGATCGTCTGCGAGAACCAGGACGCGCTGTTCTACAACGCGATCGAGCTTCCCGGCCTGCTGTTCGTCGGAGCACGCGACAAGAACGCGGTCGGGCTGCAGACTCGAGCGCATGCCGAGTTCCGCGGGCTGATCGACCGCGACTTCCTCGGTGCGAACGAAATCGCGGAGTTGCGCCGCGAACAACCGGACCTCTTCGTGCTCGGCTACTACTCGATTGAAAGCTATCTGTTCCACCCGCGGAACCTGGTGGAGGCGTCGCCCCCGGAATTCGACGAAACCGAGTATCGGCGGTTGCTCCGGGAGCGCATGGCCGGCATCCGCGACCACCTGCTGATGACGTTGGAACGAAGCCAGAACAGCTACGAGGTCATCAAGACGCTGCCCCAGGAAACGAAGACGCGCGCCATGCAGGAGATCGCGGCCGCGACGGCGTCCGACGACTTCGAGACGTTCTACCCATTTCTCGACATGAAGAACCAGCGCCCCGGCGACTATCTGGCGCCTTTCAACCTGCAGCGCCTCGATCTCGCCCGCACGGACTGGATGCGGAACGCCATCGCCGCCGTCCTCGCGGCGTAGCGAGCAGCCGCCGGTTTCCGTCTCCGACCTGCGCGGCGATACGATCCCACATCCCCGATGCCCGCGAGTCCGCTGACGCTACAGGAGCTGAAGTCCAACCTCTGGAACTGCGCCCAGATCCTGCGCGGCAGCGCCATCGACCGGACGGACTGGAAAGGCTACACCCGCCCGCTGCTGTCCTTCAAGCGGATCAGCGCCGTCTGGGACGAAGAGACAGCCGAGGCCCGAAAGACGTACGGCGACGTCGATCTGGAGCGCTCTCCCGAGCTGCACCGCTTCACGCTGCCGGACGGCTGCCACTGGCGCGACGTCCGCGAGACGCCAGCCAGCGTCCGCGCCGCGTGGCGCGTGCCGGGTCGTAGATCCTGTCGGCGAGGAGAAAGAACGTCACCACGTCCTCCATCGCGCGCATGAGCCTCGTGCTGCACGGCGTCGAGGACTTCCGGATCGCAGAACGACACGCTCCGGAACCCGGCGTTCACCGACCCGTCCGGCGCGCTGGCGACGTTCGACTGCGTCATCGCCAATCCGCCGCTCTCGCTCAAGGCGTGGGGCCGCGAGGTGGGAAGCCGAACCGTGGGGCCGCCCGGCGTTCGGCCTCCCGCCGACCACCTACGGCGACTACGCCTGGGTTCAGCATATGGTGGCGTCGATGCCGGCGGACTCGGGTCGGATGGCGGTGGTGCTGCCGCAGGGCGCGTTGTTCCGCAAGGGCGCGGAGCGCCGCATCCGCCCGGCGCTGCTGGAGCAGGATCTCGTCGAGGCAGTGATCGGGCTCGCACCCAGTATCTTCTACGGCCAGGAAGAGAACTAACCAGCAGCACCAGCAGCACGCATCTCCTCGAGTTACATGAAGAACCGGAACTGATAAGGCGTAGTGCCCAAACTGGACATCCGCTTGACAACCCGCGCAAGGACCTTTGCGTAAGCCATGGTAACGGGCAACGGATCGTATAGCGAATCGTTGTTCCAGTTCATCTTGGAAAGGCCAAGCACGGAGCGGACCGTTTCGTCCCACGGCCCATGTCCGGCATGCCGCACCAAGCGTACCGGCCTGGGGGTACTTCGAGAGCCTTGGAAATAGGAACGATCTGTGATTCCCTGCACATCACCATGCGTGTGTGGACGCCTCCGAAAATGCAAGCCTTTCCTGAAGTCTCTCCTCCTGGCTCAGTCTGCTCCTGTGGCTCTCCGCGACAACGGAGCGGCCCTGCGGCGCCGCGATTGTTCCCGTGGAACGAGGGCCAGCCTCCTGGCTGGCCCGCAAGGGCTTCCTGCACGGTCGGCCGCGGCTGTCACCCGTAGGGCCGCAGCAGAGCGGAGGAGTCGCGCAGCGGCTTGACAGTCGCGACCGACCGTGCGCGAGGTAAACGCCTCCGAGCGCAGCGAGGGCCGAAGCCCGTTCTCCCTCGTCTCGGGAAGTTGCATTCCGTCAGATCCGTCAGATGGTCCGCAGCATGCGGTCAGGTGCTGTCGTGTGTCCGGCCTCATTGCTTGCGGCATATCACGCGCCGCGGGCCCGTATGGAGATACGCGGGTCGAGTCCAAAATCGTCCAAGTGTGCTCGAAGGCACTGCCGCAAACACTGGTTTTCCCGACCCCGTCTCGTTGACCGTTTGCCCTTACCATCTTCCGACCTACTCGCATTCCCGACGTCGCCGGACCGGCTCTTGCCTCTCAAGCGGTCGGCAGCGGCGCGCGGTAGTACTCGTTCTTCGTCATCAGCGCCCAGGCGATGCGCGCCCTTCGGTTCGCCAACGCCACGGCGACCAGCATGCGCGGCTTGCGAGCCAGCATCCGGGCCAGCCACGGGTCCTTCGTGCCGCGCCGCGCCGCCCAGCCGACTGTCGCCATCGCGCCGACGACCAACAGCCGCCGGAGATCGCGCTGACCCATCTTCGATATCCTCCCCAGCTTCGGCTTCCCGCCGGTCGAGCTCTGCCGGGGAACCAAGCCCAGCCAGGCTGCGAAGTCCCGGCCGCGCCGGAAGCTCTCCAGCGGCGGTGCGAAGGCCTGGATCGCCATCGCGCATAGCGGCCCGATTCCCGGGACACTCATCAGCCGCACCGTCCGTTCGTCTTCGCGCGCCCGCTCACGCAGGTCCCTCTCCAGCTCCGCGATCTTCTCGTTGAGCTCGGCGATCTGAACGAACAACAGCGCGCCCAGCTCCCGAACTGGGCCCGGGAGTGGCGAATCGGCATCTTCAATCGCCTCCACCAGCCGCTTCACGTGCGCAGGCCCCTGCGGCGCGACGACGCCGAACTCCGCGAAGTGTCCCCGAAACGCGTTGATCGTCTGCGTGCGCTGGCGAACCAGCAGATCGCGCGTGCGGAACAGCATGCCTTGGGACTGCTGCTCCCGCGTCTTTACCGCCACGAAGCGCATCGTCGGCCGCGAGGCCGCCTCGCAGATCGCCTCGGCGTCGGTCGCGTCATTCTTCTGCCGTTTGACGAACGGCTTCACGTAGATCGGCGGGACCAGCTTCACCTCATGACCGAGCTTCCCGAACTCTCGGCCCCAGTGGTGCGAGCTCGCACAGGCCTCCATCGCTACGATGCATCGCGGCTGCGACGCCACGAAGCCCAGCACGTTGTCGCGGTTCAGCTTCTTGCGGAACGCAACCGACCCATCCGCACGTGCGCCGTGCAACTGAAAACTCCGCTTCGCCAGATCGATGCCGATGATGGTAGCGTGCTCCATAGGATGCCTCCTCTTCCAGGTGGTGTGTCACAACAGCTCCACCTTGGCACATTCCGATGCCGTTGAGAGGAGGCGTCCACCCCATCATCCAAAGCAATGCTTCGCGCGGTCCAAGTCCGATAACTGTACCGCGTGCTACCGGAAACGCCGCGGCCGTTCCTTTTGCCTTCTGATTTCGGTTCCTGTCCACGCGAACGCCACGCCAACCCACGTCTTCAACAACCTGAACAAGATCGACCGCTCTCGCGGAGAGTTCGGAGAGCACGTCCCTCATCGCTCTCCGCATCGTGTTTGGCAGAGATCCGGCGCGTGAGTTCGGAGATCAACCGGACGAAGTCGTCCGGGAACGCTGCGCGGGCACGGTTGCGGGTCAGCGCGAACTGGAACCGTCGCGCGTCACTCTCATTCTGCACCCCCTCAACACGGGTCCAGCCAGCTATGACCGCTTTCTCTACGGTCATCACTCGATCGAGATCGGCGACGAGATTATCGCCCGCAAAGGCAGGAACGAAACCGTATCGCGGTCGGCGACCACGTTCGATCTGACGGAGCGTTACGGCATCGACCTCCACCAGAGGACTGACCTGCACGAATGGCCGTTCGCGACAGCCACGGACGATGTCGCACGTCTGCGTGACGACCGCGAAACCGCGAACGTCTTCTTCGGCAGTGTCCGCGTGGTCGGCAGCTGCTACGGCGGCGGGTTCGGTCAGCGGTGCTTCGGGGTCCAGGCGGAAAAGGAACCGGTGGTCCCCAATGGCACAGTCTGCCTGCCGCCACGTTCCGAGCGCCTCGTCAATGCGCACCTGGCGGGCTTCATCCAACCAGTCCACGCCGACGGTTCCTCACGGTGCATGCGGCACGACCGCGTCCAAGATCCTGGTGGACGCTGTCGTTCAACGCGTCGATGAGCTCCTCGGGAGGAGGCGGTCTGCGTTCCGCCTTGGTCGCGTCATCGAGTGCGGTCAGTTTCGGGAGCCGACGGCCGGGGCCGGGCCCCAGGATCGCTCGTGCCTCCTCGAATTTCTGGGAGACCAGGAGCTCGAAAGGCGTCTCACCATCAGCAATCGCGAAAAGGGCCATCCGGTTGCTACGTGCGTCACCTCGATCCGCAAGGCGCACGACGTCGAGAACCCGGAGCAGGTGCTGTTCCGTGACGGCATCCGGAGTTCCGCCGCTGGCCCAGGAGTGCATGCGCTGTGGCGATACCCCGAAGAGCTGCCCAAGCTCGGCCCATGTCAATCCACCGATGCGACGCAATTCGGAGATCGCACGTCGCGTAGTCTCGCTTGCGTCTTCGACACTGGTCTCGGTGCCCGTCTCCGGGACCGCTGAGGCCGGAGGAAGAGGAGGAGTCGGAACCGTGGCTTCCGCTGCCGTCACCAACAGAATGACGAGGAGTTTCGCAACTGCATCGCGCAAGGCCTCCTTCGCGGGGTCCAGAGCCAACGCGTCGAACACGAAGAACAGCACGAGTACGAGCCACCTGCTGACGTTCTCCTGCCCTTCAGCCGGCGTAACCGCGGCCACCGCTTCGATATCGCCGGCCAGTGATTCCACGTCTTCCGGCTCACCGGCATCGGGCGCACTGGCAAGGCGTTCGGCCCGTTCCCGCAGATGAGCCGCTACGGCGGCGAGCCGCTCATCCCACGCGCCGCCGAGCATTTCCGGAGCGAGGGTGGGAACGGTTCGCATCGACTGCCGCACCGCTGCCGCAACTTCCTCCAGACGGGCGAGCTCCGCCGGGGGAAACCTTGCGACGTCACGACTGAGGGCGGTGCGCCACGCGGCGAGGGATTCCTCGAGTCCTGCGACACGCCAAGCATCGGCCACCGTCTGTCTGTGCGCCGCGATCTGCCTGAAGCTCTCTTCGTGCTGACGAACCAGGTCGACGGCAGGCTGCACCTGTTGCCGGAGTTGGCGAGCCGTTTCGAGAGCAGGCTGGAGCTGCCGTAGGAATCGCTCCTGCTCCGCCAACAGCCGGCCCAGCTCCTGGATGTTCATCGCCACGCTCACTATCTACGATAGCAGACGGTCATGGCTACGAGGCGGCGCGCTCCGCCGCCCGATGGAGATCCCAATCGGCTTGCAGCCGCATCCAGAACTGCGGGGACGTCTTCAGGAAGCGCGACAGGCGCAAGGCCGTGTCCGGTGTGATTCGGCGCTTGCCGAGCACGACTTCGTTGAGCCGGTTCGCAGAGATTCCGAGCTGGGCAGCCTCGACCTGCCAGAGGCCGAGCGGTTTGAGGAACTCCTCAAGCAGCACTTCGCCGGGCGGGATGGCTGGCCCCCGCCAAGCCCGACGCCTGACGATAGTCTTCAATACAGCCTCCCAACGTCGATGACCATTATCCCACCGAAGGGTCGCCCGGAGCCATGCGCGGAGACCGAACGGGCAACGTGCGGTACGGGTACCCCGCTGGGGCTGGCGACGCATGCCGGCCCGGCGGCTGGCGGTCATCGTCTACCGGTCCGACTGCTGCTTGAGCGATGGTTCAGTCGTCACGTAGGCTGAATGATGGCGGCTCACTTCCGGTCGCGTTCCGCCTGCCGGCCCGCCAGGAACGACAGGTCGCGTGCGATGGCCTCCAGCGCCGTCCGGTGCGCTTCGGCCCGCCACTCGGCGCGTTCGTCGACGCCCTTGACGTTCTCGGTGATGGCCGCGTGCGCTTCTCGGTTTTCTTTCCGTTGCGCTTCGACCATCCGCCACACGCCGAACAGGAGCGCAGCCGCCAGCCTGGCCCCGGCAAGCACACCTTGAAGCACCGTCACGTTCCCGGTCCAGATCGCTCAGGCCGCCGGTCAGCGCCCGGTACTCGGCGAGGAACGCGGCAAGGCTGCCCTGACCGAGCTGTTCGAGGAGGCCCGCAACGACCGCACGCCCATCCTGGTGGAGCGGGTCGTCAACGACATCGACGAGGTCCCGCACGGGCGCGAACGCCCGCGGCGCCACCTTGCGGGGACGACCGATGAGGGTTAGGTTAGGGTGGGTCGGTTTGGGTAGCCCTTTCAGCGGCAACCGGGGAACAGCGGAGGACGAAATGCGCCTGATCCCAGTCGTTGCGGCGGCGTCGCTCCTGTCGATTTCGGCGCCCGCGGCGGCGCAGGAATGGACCGAGTTCGCGAGTCTCGAAGATCGCTTCACGTGCAATTTTCCGGGTCAGCCTACCGTGACGGAGACGACCTGGCTGTCGGAGTTCGGGGCGGAGCTGCCGGCGCGCGTCTATGCCGCCGAGGTCGGCCCGAGCCGCTACACGGTCACGGTGGCCGACTACAACCACGCCGAGAGAATACTCGTGGAGAAGGCCGGCAACTGCCCTCCGGGCGCCGAGAGATGCAGCGGCGGGGGACTCACCGGCGAGGGATACTGGCGGCACGACGTGCGAGGCGCCCTCATCTATGCGACCTGGACGTTTCTGCAGCGAGACGCCCGGGTCACGCACCTGGGCTACAACTTCACGGACCTCGTCGAAGGACACCAGTTGCATCTCACCAACCGTGCCGACCGATCCCGTACGTTCGTGTCGATCTACATGCACGAGAACAAGCTCTACGTCCTGGAGGGCACCGTACCTGCGGGCTATCCGGAGCCGGCGCTCTTTCAGCAGTCCCTGGGATGGCTCGACGAGAACGGCGGCCGGCTTCGCTATCAGACGATCTACTCCAACGGATTCCCGGCCCCGCCCCGCGTCGAGTACTGACGCCCGATCGGGCCGGACCCTGCTCGAATCTCCCGCCACAACCGCAGCGCCGCCGGGAAGTCGCCGGCCGCCAGGGCGGTCACCGCGAGCGCGGTCAGGGATTCGGGAGACCGGTGGAGGGCGCACGCGCGGCCGGCGTGGGCGCGGGCCGCCTCCCGGTCGCCGTGCTCGAGCGCGGCGCGGGCCTGCCGCCGGTGGCGGGCCGCAGCCCGTTCTATCGCCAGCACCTGGCCGAGGTCGGTCCGGCAGCGGTGGCAGGACGGCCCGCCGGCATGCCGGGCCCCGCAGGTCGGGCAGCGTTCCACGTCCGCTATCTCCAGGTCGTCCGCTGTTCCAGGTCGTCCGCTGTTCCAGGTCGTCCGCTATTCCAGGTAGAAGAGAATCTCGTCGAGCTCGCTCCGGAGCTCGGCCGCCCGCTCGGCCGCGCCCTCCCGGAGGGCGTCGCGGAGATCCTCCATCAGGTTGACCATCTCTTCCCGGTCCTCGGCCGGCGCGGCCTCGAGCGCCTGCTCGGCCCGCGCCAGGGTCGCCTCGACTTCCCCGGCCACGTCGGGGGGCAGGCCAACCGGCGGGGACGGTGCCGCGCCGCCCCCGGCCGTAGCGGCGCCGGCATCCTGTGCGCCCGCCTCCGCCCCGTCGTCCGCCTCGCCCCAGAGCGCCGAGACCCGTTCCCGCGCCGTGCCGAGCACCTCGTCGCTTGAACGCCCGATGGCGTTCTCGACGACGCCGCGCAGTTCCCGACCGGTCGCCCGTTCCCGCGCGTGGACGTGCAGCAGCCCGTCGAGGTCGAGGCGGTAGGTGACGAGCAGGCCCTGCTCGTGCGCGTCCTCGTGCTCGTTCAGACCGCCGAACATGAAGGTGCCGATCTCCACGTTCTTCAGGGCGTCCGGATCCTCTCCCTGAAAGACCTTGATCTCGACCTCTTCCTGGTCCTCGAACAGGGTGAAGAACACCTCCGTGCGGGTGGCCGGCAGCTTGCTGTTGCGCCGGATGAGGGGTATGAACTGGTGGGCGTACGGCCGGCCGTAGAGCTCCCCCTCCGCCCGGGTGCCGAAGGTGTAGGGGGTGATGTCGACCAGCACGGCCTGCGTGTCCTGGCCCATCTCGATCCCCGCCTGCACGCCGGCCCCGAGCGCGACGCACAGGTCCGGATCGACCTCGCCGTGCGGTTCCTGCCCCAGCCGCTCCGTGAGGACGGCGGCGATCCGCGGAATGCGGGTGGAACCACCCACCAGCAGCACGCGGTCGAGCCGGCTCGGCCGCACGTCGGCGTCCTGCAGCGCCGTGGTCACGGCCCGGAGGGAACGGTCGATGAACGGCTCCAGATCGCGTTCGAAATCGGCGCGGGCCAGCTCGCACTCCAGATGCCGCGCCTCGCCGTTCACCGTGGCGACGTGGTCCTCCTCGACGCGCACGTAGGGTTGATCCGACAGCTCGATCTTGGCCCGTTCGGCAGCCCGCCGCAGCCGCGCCTGCAGCAGGCGGTCCTCACGCGCATCCTCGACCCCCAGGGACGTCTCGACGTGCGCGTTCAGGCGTTCGAGGACGAGCGCGTCGAAGTCGTCGCCGCCGAGCTGGTTGTCACCGGCGGTGGCCAGGACCTCGACGACGCCCTGCTCGATGCGCACCACCGAGACATCGAAGGTCCCGCCACCCAGGTCGTAGACGAGGAGGGTGCGGCTCCCCTCCGCGCCGCTCTCGTAGCTGAGCGCGGCGGCCGTCGGCTCGTTGATGATCCGCGCCACCGTCAGGCCCGCAATCTCCCCGGCTTCGCGCGTCGCCTGCCGCTGCGCGTCGGTGAAGTAGGCGGGGACGGTGATGACCGCCTTGCGCACGTCCCGGCCGAGCGCGCGGTCCGCCCGCTCCTTGAGCGCCTTGAGAATAAAGGCCGAAATCTCCTGCGGGGTGTAGGCGTCCCTGCCCATCCGCACCTGCGTCCCGGAACCCATCAGGCGCTTGACCGAGAGCACGGTCCGCTCGGGGGCGGCGGCGGCCTGGTTGCGGGCCTGCCGACCGACGATGACGGCACCGGCGTCGTCGAGCCCCACGCACGAGGGCAGGATGGCTTCGCCCTCCTCCTCCACGATCGTGGGCTTCCCGCCGGAGACGATCGCGACCTCCGAGTTCGTGGTGCCCAGATCGATGCCGATGATGGTGTCGTCGTCCGCAGCCCTGGTTTCCGCCGGCATCAATCCTCCTCGGGACGTCGGTTCACCGCGACGTCGGCCAGGCGCAGCACGTCTTCGCGCCGCACGAACCCGCTCCGCAACTCCTCGACCACCACGCCGTCGCCGATCCGGTCGACGCGGCGCGCCTCCACCGCGTGCATGACCCGGCTGTCGAAGGGTCGCCCCACGGTCTGCACGGACCGCACGTCGAACCGGGACAGCATCCTGTCGAAACGGCCGATCGCCAGCTCGTAGCCCTCGACGACGCCCGCGGCGCCCCGCGGCGGTCGCCCGAACAGACGCCGCCGATCCCGCAGCCGGACCGCGGCGTCCCGGCCCCGCACCAGGGCGTCGCGCACCTCGAGGGTCTCCAGCAGGCAACGGTCCTCGGCCGTTCGGGAAATGCGCTGCTCGAACGCGGCCAGCGTCTCGTCGCCGCGCTGCTCCCGGCGCACGGCGGCGTCGTACCGCGCCGCGGCCGCCGCCAGCTCGCGGCCCGCCCGGGCCTGCTCCCGGTTCTGGAGGCGGACCTCCTGGCGCAGGGCGGCGAACTCGGCGAACAGATCGCGCAGGTCGCAGTCGGCCGCGTCCGGTTCGCCGTGCTCCGGCGGTTCCTCGCCCGCCGTGTCGAGCCACTGCCGGAAGTCGTCGAGCGCGCGTTGCTTCCAGTCGCCGCCCGGTTCACGCATGCAGCTTCCCTTCCGCCGCCAGGAGGGTCTGCAGGCCGGGCATCTCGCGGCGCGCAGGACGCGCCTGCACCAGCGCATCGAGGGCCAGCTCGAAGTCGCCGTAGGCGGCCATTCCGAAGAGGGCGGTCCTCACACGCGCGCGATCGTCCTTCAGAGCTTCGTACGCCGCGGTGATCTGCTGGAAACGCTCCGGTTCCTCGCCGGGCCGGTGCGCGCGCACCAGCTCCAGGTAGCGCCGCCGGATCTCCTCCCCCGTCGCCGACGGGGGCAGTCCCAGCACGAGATAGTGAACAAGCATGAGTCTCTCCTAGCGGCGCCGCTTCTTTTCCTTGCCCTTGCGGGGGAACAGCAGGGCGTGCAGCTCCGGCGTCAACCGGTCGCGCAGGCCGGCCGTCAGGCAGCCGCGCGCCACCCGATCGAGCTCCTGCCGCGTTTCCTCGTCGGCCCGCAGGTTCCCGGCGAGCTCCCGCAACAGGGGCCGGGGCTCGCCGCGCAGTCGGGTGTCGTCGATCAGTTCGTCCAGGCGATCCAGCTCGTCGTATATTCGCCGGTCGAACAACATCCCTTGTTGCGCGGCGTGCGGCGGTGCCTCCGTCAACGCCAGCCGGAACCGTTCGACCAGCGCGGGATCGCCGGGGTCCGGCGGGACCGGCCGCATCAGGGCGGCCGGTGCGCGCGGCACACCCGCGGCCTTGAACTGCTCCTCGAGCGCCGCCAGAAAGGCCTCCAGCCCCGGAGGCGGTCCCGGGCCGAACGGACCCGGCCCCACATCCAGCGGTTCGAAGTCGAACGTCTGCAGAGCGTTCCGCAACGGTTCCTCGGTGTGCCGGGCGAGCCTCGCGGCGGCTGCCCGCAGCCGTTCCCGCGTCGCGGCGTCCGCCTTCTTCAGGACGTCGCGGAAGCGCCGGGCGTCGTGGTCGCTGCCCTCCTCGTAGCGGGTCACGGCCAGATAGAAGAGCAGCAGCGGATCGCGCCGGGCCTTCCTGACGCCGCGCAGCCGGCGTTCGATCGCGGCCCGAACCTCATCCTGTCTGTCGCAGTCCATCAGAATGTCGAGGACGACGGGCAGGCGTTCTCCGTCCACGCGTTCGAGGAGCGCGGGCCACCAGCGGGTAAACGTCGCCGCCACGTGCCGATCGCCGTAGAGGAGGTCGAGCTCGGTGGGCAGCGGTTCGAGCACCTGGACGATCTCGTCCGGCGTGCACTCGCCGGTGCGAGAGACTCCGTCGGCCAGCAGGCGCCACACGGCATCGGCCATTTCCGGTGTGGTGTTCCTCACGTCGTTGTTGTCGTACAGGTCTCGGAGGAGCAACGCGAGCATCCGAAGCTGCGCGCCCGGCGGCAGGCCTTCCAACTGGCGGGCAACCGTGGCGGACGTGTCCGCATCGCCCGACACGACTTCCAGCAGCAGCCATTTCGCCGGCAGGACGGATTCGATCACCCGGCGCCCCAGGTCCTGGGCCCGCTCCAGGTCCCGGACCGCAAGCGCGAACCGACCCTTCCTTCGGCTCTGATCGGCGGACTTGAGGAAGCCGACGGCCTGCAGATCCAGGAGCCGGTCGTCGTGGGGCGCGCGCCGGCGGGCCTCCTCCAGCGCGCCCTCGGCCTGGCGGTACGCGTTCCTCGAATAGTGGAGGGTGGCCAGCTCCAGCCAGGGGGTCGAGTCGTCGGGGAACCGGCCCGCCATATCCTGCAGGACACGCTGCAGTCTCGGTTTGCCGCCGGTCCGTCCCCGCAGGAGATCGAGCAGAAAGAGGTAGCCGTCGCGGTTGTCGGGATCGGCCTCGAGACTCGCGAACATCAGCTCGACCAAGACCAGGCCCGGATCCTCCACGGGTCGGCCGAGCAGCGTGCGCAGATCCTCCGCCATCTCGGGGGGCAGGAGCTCCGGATCCACGGCCTTGCGTCCCGTGCGCGCCAGCGCCTCCAGCAGGCACGCCCGTGCGAGTGCCCGATCCTGCGCCCGCGGAAACTCCACCGGCAGCGCGTCGACGAGCGCGACGGTCGGCACGGGATTCCACGCCGCAGGCACGATCTGCTGTCTCGCGAGGAGGATGCGGGCCGCGACCCCGATCACCCGATCGGCAGGCAACAGGAGCCGCGACAGGTGCTGGATCGCGCTGCCGGGAAGCAGGTCCCGAAGCGTGGCCAGCCCCGCGATCTCCACCAGGTCGATCCGGGCCCGCGCCGGGTCCTCGGGGTAGAGGGCGTCGGCCAGACGCTCGATCGCCGTCCCCGCCGCGCGCACGCTGCCGTTGTGGAGCGCCCGCTTCAATTCACCGGCGAGGGCCGCCACGCGCCGGTTCCCGCCCTCCGACTCCTTCGGCGCCCCCGGGCGGCCGTTGCCGGCGGCGTCGCGGCCCACGAAGCGCCGCCATTCGGCGACCGTGCGGGCCAGGGCGAAGTCGTCCGGGAGGCGGTCGAGGATGCGGCGCAACCCGTCGTCGTCGCCCGCGCCGAAACAGACCATGGCCCTGCAGAACAGACGCCAGGCCGCGAAGGGCGAGCGCCGGGGCACCCCCTGCAACCGGTTCGCGGCCTGCACCCAGTCGCCGGCATCCATCGCGTGGAGACCCGACCTGACCGCCGCGGCGTCCCGGCGTAGCGGATGGGTCTCGTCGAAGACGTCGAGAGCGGCCCAGAACCGCTGGACGACCAGGCGGTCCGCCAGCACCCGCTCCACGCGAGGCAGGGACGTCCCGCGGTCCAGGTGGTCCGCGTAGGCCGCCAGCGCGTCCCCGCCGTCCAGGTACCGGACGTACTGGACCCACTCGTCCTCGGACAGCGCCGGCAGGGACATGGACGCCCGATAGCCGTCGGCCCGGGCGCGCATGGTGGCCGCTTCCTTGAGCATCCCCTTCGCCGCGAGTTGGCGGGCGCGCTGCATGGAGGCGCAGAAGGAGACCAGCGGCAGCCCCGCCAGACTGTCGTCCCGATCCCGCACCTGTCGGATCAGATCGAGCGCCTTGCGCCCGTCTCCCGCGGCGAGCAGTTCTCGCGCCTGATCCAGCAGGCGCCGGGGGGATGCACGCGGGGCGCGGCCCGGCGCCGACCGTTTGCGATTGCCGCGTTTGCGCCTGCCGGGCACGTGTCGTTCGTTCGCAGGAATTCGAAAAGCGCTTCAACGGCGGCAAGCCGAGGGACGTGGACCGTCGAGGGCCAGCTTCGGTGGCGATATCTTATTTCTCGCGGAACATCTCGTTCAACTTTCGAAACACGTCCGCGGTCACCGGCGGCGATAGACGTCGCGGCGATGTGCTACCCGCACGACGAGAACGACGAGCACCTCGTCGAGGACTTCGTAGACGATGCGGCAGTCGCCGACACGGGTCCGGCGCAGGCCGCGAAGCTCACCCTTCAGGTGACATCACTATAACTCCCGCCAGCATCACCGGACCATCGATTCCATGTCCGAAGCCGGGCTTCCGCTATAGAACGCCGCGGTCTCCTCGATCACACGGTCCTGCATCGCCGGAGTGAGTTCCGGGTAGATCGGCAGCGCGAGCGACCGGGCCGCAGCGTCCTCACTGCAAGGGAACGCGCCGGCCGCGTGACCAAGGTGATGGAAGCACGGTTGCCGATGGAGCGGCACCGGGTAGTAGATCATCGTGTCGATCTGCCGCGCCGCGAGGCGAGCGCGCAGGGCGTCTCGTCGCTCGGGTACCCGGATCACGTACTGGTGATACGTGTGGCGCTCACGGCCCCAGGCGGCCACGGGCAGCTCGATGCCCGGAACCGCCAGGTGCTCGTCGTAGTACGCGGCGCGCTCGCGGCGCCGGGCGTGCCATCCGTCGAGATGCGGCAGCTTCGCAGCGAGGATTGCTGCCTGCAGCGTGTCGAGGCGGAAGTTGCCACCCACCTCGGGATGCCGGTACTCGGTGTGCGCGCCGTGGTTGCGCAGCCGGCGCACCCGTTCCGCCAGAACGGCGTCCGAGGTGGCCACGAGGCCGGCGTCACCCATGGCCCCCAGGTTCTTGGTGGGATAGAAGGAGAAACACGCAAGCGTGCCCTTGCTGCCGGCCGGCCCGTCGCCGCAACCTCCGCCTTCGACATCCCGACCGCCGCCCCCGGCGCCGCGGCTGCCGCCGGCGTGGCCGACCCCATTCCCGCCGCCGCCGGGATAGCGCGCGCCCAGCGCCTGCGCCGCGTCCTCGACGACCGGAATCCCATGCTCGGCGGCCAGTTCGAGGATGGGCGCCATGTCGGCGCACTGCCCGAACAGGTGCACCGGAACGATCGCCCTCACCCGTGACCGCCGCTCCGGCTCGCGCTCGAACCAGTCGACCAGACGCGCGGGGTCCATGTTGAACGTGGGGCGATCGATGTCGACGAACACCGGGGTGGCGCCCAGCCGGGCCACCACGCCGGCTGTGGCGAAGAACGAGTACGGCGTCGTGACGACGAGGTCGCCGGGGCCCACGTCGAGGGCCATCAGCGAGACGAGCAAAGCGTCCGTGCCGGAGGAAACGCCTATCGCGTGGTCGACGCCGATGTAGTCGGCCATCGCCCGCTCGAACGCTTCGAGCACCGGTCCGCCCACGTAGCGGCCGGAAGCGACGACGTCCAGCACGGCCCGCTCGATGGCCGGCCGCGTGGTCTCGAGCTGGGCGGCCAGGTCGAGAAACGGGACGCGCACGTTCAGAGATCCGCGTCGAGGCGCATCGCCATCGGGATGAAAGCGATGCCGTTGACCGCGCGCTCGGGTCCGGTCTGGCGAAAGCCGAGCTTCTCGTAGGCCGGCACGCCGTAGCGCGACGAGTTGACCGTCACGCGCTCGAGGTCCGGGTCCGCGGCGCGGGCGTCCGCTAGCGCCGCATGCAGCAGGCCCTTCGCGATGCCGTGCTGCTGGTGCGCCTTGTCGACGAAAAGGAGTGCGACGTGGTTGTTCTCCCGAATCTCGATCATGCCGGCCAGAACGCCGTCGACGGTCGCCACGCGGACGAAGTGGTCCTCGGCGGTACGCGCCTCGATCGTCTCGGGCGCGACGAACCGGCGGAACTCGGCGTTTCCTTCGGAGGTCAGCTCCGGGCCGATGAACTCGTCGAACGACGAGAGAATCAGCGCCGAGACGGCGGCTGCTTCGCCGGGTTGCATGGCGCGATAGCTCACACCGTCGCTCACGTCCGACCTCGCGGCTGCCGGTGCCGGCGGGTTACCACCACGGGCTCCTAGCGCGACAGGCTCTTGATGTAGTTGACGAGGTTCCAGATGTCCTCGTCGCGGAGCTGGTTGCCGTAGCCCTGCATGTCGGCGGTCACGCCCTCCTTGATCACCGTGAATATCTCGCCGTCGCTCGCGCCGTGCGTCCACACGTCGTCGGTGAAGTCGGACGGGATGCCACCCGCATGCGACATGTCGCCGTCTCCCGCGCCGCGGTTGCCGTGACACTGCCGGCACAGGAAGACGTAGCGCTGCCGGCCGGCGACCAGCGACTCGCGGGTCGGCTCGACCGGGTTCTCCAACGCCTGCGCGTCCGCGCGCTCGTGAGGCTCCGCGGGAGGTTCCTGCGCGGCGGCCGCGGCGGCGGTGACGAGGAACGCAAACGCGGCGGCGATGACCAGCAACGCAGCGGCCGGCGCGAACTTCACATTCTCATTCCTGCGGCGCATCGAAGTTCTCCCACATGTACTCGGGAAAGTAGGTGTGCAGATGCATGAAGATCTCGTGGACCAGGTTCACCGCCCGGTTCACGCCGTAACCGTGATGATGCTCGCGGGCCACCACCTCGAGAGAGAGTGCGGACCGCCGGACGAAGCAGCGCACGTCCGCGCGCTCGGGATCGACCCGGCGGTGCGGCGGCAACTCGACCGCGGTGCGTCCCCGAACGAACCGCCGCAATGCGCCCGCAAGAGGCGATCGCGCCGGCACGTTCGGCAGCAGATCGCGGAACGCAAGGGTGCCGGACGCGGAATCGTAGCTCAGCGTGAACGGCGACGGCGCCAGCCAGCGGAACGTGAACTCGTGCCGTCCCCGGCGGGCCGGCCGCTCGGCCAGCCCTCGAAACACGCCCCGCTCGGCGTACTCCTGCAACCGCGCCCGCACCTCGGCCAGGCCGTCGTGCAGCGGCCCGCGCCCCTCCATCCGCACGCGCCGACGTCCCTCCACTAGTGGTAGTAGGACATCACGCCCGGCTCGATCTTGCCGAGGAACCCGGGCGGATACTGGTCGCGCACCCAGAACTCCTTCTTGGCCTGCACGTTGACGACGCTCGGACGGCTCTCGTCGAGCGCCACCTGGTAGGCCCGCTCGAGGGCCGGCCGCATCTCGTCGGGCCGCGTGACGTACTCGCCGTGCGCCCCGAGCGCTTCGCCGAGCTTGTCGTACCGCAGGTTCTCCTGGAACAGGTGCACGGGGAGCCCGATGGTGTTGTTGCGCTGGCCGGTCCACGTGCCCCACGCGTTGTTGTTGTAGACGACGATGACGGCAGGGAAGCGGTACTTGGACAGCGTCTCGACCTCCATCGCGGTGTAGCCGAACCCGCCGTCGCCGGTGATGCCGATCACCGGGTGGCCCTCGAAGCCCGCCTGCGCCCCGACGCCGTGGCGGACGGCCGCCGCGACGCCGACGGTGTAGCCGATGTCCGGGCCGATCGCCCCGTACTGGTACGCGCCGTTGATGATCTGCGCCGGCCGGTGCGCGCGCAGGTAGCGCCGCGTGTAGCGCGCGATGCCGTAGCCGCCCTGCAGGATCGTGGTGCGGTCCGCCGGCAGGTCGCCGTGGTGCAGGAAGTCGGCCAGCTCCTTGCCGATGACCGCCGGATGCACCGCGTCGGTGTACCCCAGCCCGGTCCGGTAGTACTCCTCGTTCTCCGCCTCGAACGCCTCGCGGGCCGCGGCCACCTCGGCCACCCACGCTTCCCGCCGCTGGCGCGGCATCGCGGCGGCCAGGGCCTCGAGGGCGGCGCGCTCGTCGCTGACGATGCCGACGTCGATGGGAAGATTGCGCCCGATGTCCTCCGCGCCCGGATCGATGCGGATGTAGCGCGCATCGGGCCCGAAGGCGAACTCCCCGAGCGTCGGCATGCAGTACTGGCCGACGAGCAGGACGACGTCCGCGCTCATCAACGCCATCGGCGCCGCGTCGGCCGACAGTTCGTGTTCGGCCGGGAACTGGCCCTTCATGGCGCCCGATTCGACCACCGGGATGTGCGCGCGCTCGGCCAGCTTCCGGAGCGCGTCCCACGCCTTGCTGTAGAGGACGCCGTTGCTCGACACGATGACCGGCCGCTCGGCGCTCCGCAGCAGCTCGACCGCCCGGTCGATCGCCTGCGGGTCGGGATGCGGCCTGGCGTCGGTGCGGTACTTGGTCTTGTCGTAGAAGTACTCGACGTCGATCGGATCGGTGAACCGGGCGCGGGCGATCTCGGCCGGGAAGTCGAGGTGCACCGGCTTGGGCACGCCGCTCTTGAGCTGCCGGAACGCGTAGCCGGCGTACTCCCAGGTGCGGGCGGGCGTGATGAGCCGCTTGCCGTACTTCTTGATGCCCTCGGTCAGCGGCTGCTGGTTCTGGTCCTGGATGCCCTGCTCGGTGTCCTCGGCGAAGATGGTCTTGTTGCTGGCGAGCACGAGAATCGGGGAGCGGGCCGAGTTGGCGGCCGAGATGGCGCAGATCATGTCGGTGAAGCCCGGTCCCTCGGTCCCGGACGTCGCCGCCACCTCGCCGGTGGCGCGGCAGAAGGCGTCGGCCGCGTGGCACAGCGAGCCCTCGTGGCGGCCCGAGTAGGTCGGGATGCCCATGTCGCCGATGGCGTGCACCACGTCGTAGTTGCCCGGGCAGCAGAACAGCGCCTTGACCCCCTCTTCCTTGCAGGCCCGCGCGAACACCTGCGCGCCCGACATCGGGAAGTCGATCTCCGGCAGCGGGGCCGCCTTCGCCTTCTCGAACTCGCTCGGAATGGTGATCGGCTTGACGTCCTCCTCGGCCGCGCTCGCAGCACGGCCCGTGCCGAGAGCGGCCGCCGTCGCGCCTGCACCGCCCAGAACCGCCTGGCGCATGAACGCCCGCCGTGACTCCGTCGCCGTGCCGCCGGACCGCTTCGCGTTCCGCGTCTTCGCTTTCATGAGATCCTCCACACGCGCCTTGGGCGCCGCCGTACTCGTGCCGTACTCTCGGTGACTGGGCGATGCGTCGTGGTGGCGACGCCCGCGCGAACGCATGCTAATCGTGCGCCCGCAAGGGTGTCAACGCGCGCGGCAAACCGGTCGTCAGCGCAACACGGCAGGCGGCGCGTCACTCGGCGGAGACGAACAGCATCCGCGTGTCCCGGGCACAGCGTGCGCCGACGTTGCTGGTGTGCCCGTCCGCCGAGAACGGCAGGCGGACCGACACCCGAAGCACGTTGGGAAAGTTGAGCCACGACGCGCCGCGCATCACGCGCAGATAGCCCGTCTCGGTCGGCTGCGGATCGCTCAGCGGCCCGTCCGGATAGCGGACGGTGATCCAACCGTTCACCCACTCCCAGACGTTGCCGATCATGTCGTGGAGTCCGAAGTCGTTGGAGGGAAACGACCCCACCGGCGCCGTGTTCAGCCAGGCGTCGGCGCCGCCGGTAGCGCCGCTGCAGCACTGCACGGTACCGAAATTGGCGTAGTCGCGCGTCAGTTCGTCACCCCACCAGTAGAGGCGCCCGTCATGCCCGGCCCGCGCCGCGTACTCCCACTCCCACTCGGTGGGCAGGCGCCCGCCGGCCCAACCGCAGAACGCTTCGGCGTCGTGCCAGGTCATGTGGACTGCCGGGTGATCGGGGGCCTGCGGATAGTCGGGGACGGCCGGCAGCTCGTAGCCGGTCGCCGCCACGAACGTCGCGTACTGGCCGACGGTCACCTCCGTCGCCATCAGGTCGAACGTCGACAGCGTCACCTCGTGGCGCGGACGCTCGCTGTCGAGGCACGCGGCGTCGCCCGGCACGCACCCCATCCGGAAGGTGCCGGCCGGAATCGTCACCCACGGCAACTCGATCGTCTGCGCGGCGCCCGGCACGGCGGTCAGGCCGACCCCCAGCGCTACCAGCGCGGCGGCACGCATGCAGGACGGCAGCATGCCCGCCTGCCCGAGCATCGATCGGACGGACATCTGTATCGACTCCTGCACGGCATCTCCCCTGATCTTGGACAACGACACGGATCACGTCGGCGACATTCGGGTGACTTATGTCACACGCCGCTGATACGATCAAGGCGTGAAGACCGTAACCATTCGAGACCTGCGCACCCGTCCGAGGCAGATACGCGAGTCTCTTGCCCGCGAGCGCGAGGCCCTCCTGACCGCCAACGGGCGACCGGTTGCGGTATTGCTCCCTGTGAACGCCGGCACGGTCGACGAAACGATCGAGACGGTGCGCCGCGCACGGGGACTCGAAGCTCTGCGAGCGATCCGGGACGAGAGCCGGTCGCGTGGAACGGCAAGCATGTCCGCGAAGGAAATCGACGCCCTGATCGCACGTGTTCGTCGAGCCCGTCCGCGTCGAGCGCGCGGATGAAGGTCGTCGTCGACACCAATGTTCTCGTCGCCGGTCTGCTCTCCGCGACCGGGCCACCCGGATGGATCGTCGAGGCTGCACTCTGCGGATACATCGAGCCGGTCTTCGACATGGCGATCCGGCAGGAGTACGAGGAAGTGCTCCGCCGCAGCGAACTCGGGCTGACGCCGTCCCGCGTGGACGACCTGCTCGCGGCGGTCGACACGTTCGGGATGCAGGTGGTCGGCGCCGCACCGTGGTCGGCTGGACTGCCCGATCCTGACGACGCACCGTTCCTCGCGGTCGCCGCGGCAACCGGCAGCGTAGTGGTCACGGGCAATCTCCGACACTACCCGCCGCGCGGCCGCCGGGATGTAGTCGTGCTGACGCCGCGGCAGTTCGTCGATCTTGTCGGCGAACCGAATCCTCCGCCGGCCTGAGCGTCGCGGCCCGGCCGTCTCGACGTCACCCCTTGACCGCGATCCCCGCCACCTCGAAGCGCGCGCCGAACAGCAGCGTGCCCGATCCGAGGAAGGCGCGGGCGGGCGGAGCCTCGTTGAAGTACTCGCGGTACACGCTGTTGAAGGCGCCGTAAAGCGAGACGTCCGAGCAGAAGACCTTGACGCTGACCAGGTCGTCCATCGTCATGTCGGCCTCGGCGAGCACGGCCTGGATGCCGTCCATGACGTTGCGCGCCTCCTGCTGTGCGGTCGCCGGCGGCCGGCCGGTCTCCGGGTCCATGCCGAGGCGGCCCGCGACGTAAAGCGTGTCGCCGGCCAGCACCGCGTCGCTGAACGGCGCGGTCGTGGTGCGGCCGGGCAGGTTGATGGCGCGGGGCGAGGAATCCTGCGTGGCGTTCAACGCGGCCACCACGCCCGAGAGCAGTGTGCCGATCACGATGCCGGCGACGAAGACGAATCCGTTTCCGCGAGTCCTCATGGTCTCCTCCTGATGCTCTGGCGCTGTCGTCTAGGCGCCGGTCAGCAGTACCGTCGATCCGGTGGTCCTCCGCGCCTCCAGGTCGCGATGGGCCTGCGCGGCGTCCTCGAGCGCGTACGTCTGGTTGACCTCGATCCGCACGGCTCCACTGCCGACGACGTCGAACAGCTCGGCCGTCGTTTCCTCGAGCTCCTGCCGCGTCGCCGTGTAGTTCGCCAGGGTCGGACGCGTCAGGAACAGGGATCCCTTCTGGGCCAGAATCGCCGGCCTGAACGGCTCGACGGCGCCCGACGCGTTGCCGAAGCTCACCATCAGCCCGCGCGGCTGCAGGCAGCGCAGCGAGTCGTCGAACGTGTCCTTGCCCACCGAATCGTAGACCACCGGAACGCCCTTGCCGCCGGTCAGTTCCTTGACGCGGTCGACGAAGCTCTCCTCCGTGTACACGATCGGATGATCGCAGCCATGGGCCTTCGCCAGCTCCGCCTTCTCGCGGGTGCCGACGGTGCCGATGACCGTGGCGCCGAGGTGCTTGAGCCACTGGCAGGCGATGAGGCCGGTGCCGCCAGCGGCCGCGTGAAAGAGGACCGTCTCGCCCGGCTGCACGGCATGCGTGCGCCGGACGAGGTACTGCACGGTGCAGCCCTTCAGCATGACCGCCGCCGCCTGCTCGTCGGTGATCCCGTCCGGGATCTTCACGAGGAACCGCGACCCGATGATCCGGCGCTGGGCATAGCTGCCGAGGCTCATGCAGTAGGTGACCCGATCGCCGACGACGACTTCGGTTACCCCATCGCCGACGGCTTCGACCACGCCGACCCCTTCGTTGCCTATGGTCAACGGGAACGACGGCGCCGGGTACAGGCCGATCCGGAAGTAGACGTCGATGAAGTTGAGACCCGACGCGGTCTGGCGGATCACCGCTTCGCCCGGCCCCGGATCGGGGACGTCGACGGCCTCCCAGCGCAGGGCTTCAGGGCCGCCGTTTTCGTGAATGCGAATCGCGTGAGTCATCGATGGCTCCGAGCTGGACGGATGGGTTCGACGGGTTGCTGGCCGATCTTAGCAGCCGGAGGGCATCGAGGCCGTTCGGGCAACGACCGACGAACGGTCACGGAGGCGGTCTCCGCCATCGCCCGACGCAGAGCCCACGACCTCATTGCGCTACCATAGCCGCACACATGGCCACCAGCACCGGCGCGTTCGACGCGCACCACCCGCCGTCGTCCGACCTGCTCGCCGACTGCGTGCACTGCGGCTTCTGCCTGCCCCCGTGCCCGACCTACGCGCTGTGGAGCCGGGAGACCGACTCGCCGCGCGGGCGGATTCACCTGCTGAAGGTGGCGACCGAAGGCAAGGCGGCCATCACGGCCGAGTTCGCGCGACATTTCGACACCTGCCTCGGCTGCATGGCGTGCGTGACCGCGTGCCCCTCCGGCGTGCAGTACGACAAGCTCGTGGAAGCCGCGCGGCCGCAGATCGAGCGGGCCGTGGAGCGTCCGGCAGGCGACCGGCTGTTCCGCCGGCTGATCTTCTCGCTGTTCCCCTACCCCGGCCGCCTGCGCTGGGTGGCGCTGAAGCTGTGGGCCTACCAGCGGCTGGGGATTCAACGGCTGGTGCGCGCCAGCGGGTTGCTGAATCTGCTCCCTGCGCGGTTGCGCGCCATGGAGGCGGTGGCGCCAGCCATCACGTTCGGCGGCATCTGGTCGTCGCTGCCGGGAGTGATCCCGGCGCAGGGCTGGCGCCGACGACGGGTGGCCCTGCTGCTCGGTTGCGTGCAGCGGGTCTTCTTCAGCGAGGTCAACGCCGCCACGGCGCGCGTGCTCGCGGCCGAGGGCTGCGACGTGGTCATCCCGCAGGCGCAGGGCTGCTGCGGCGCGTTGATGATGCACTCCGGCCTCGAGAGCGAAGCCGAGACGATGGCGCGGCGCTTCATCGACGCGTTCGAGCCGGCCCTGGCCGGCGTGGACGCGATCGTGATCAACGCGGCCGGCTGCGGTTCGACGCTGAAGGAGTACGGGCATCTCCTGCGGGACGATCCGCGGTACGCGGCGCGCGCCGCGGCGCTAGCCGACAAGTGCCGCGACGTCTCGGAGGTGCTGGCCGAGCTCGAGCCGCGCGCCCCGCGACACCCCATCAGGATGCGCGTGGCCTACCACGATGCCTGTCACCTCCAGCACGCTCAGGGAGTGAGCGCCGAGCCGCGCCGGGTGCTGGCCGCGGTGCCCGAGCTGGAGGTGTGCGACGTCCCGGAGGGCGGGCTCTGCTGCGGCTCGGCCGGCATCTACAACCTGGTGGAGCCGGAAGCGGCGGGCGAGCTGGGACAGCGGAAAGCCAGGAACGTCCTGTCGACCGGAGCCGATGCCATCGTGTCGTCGAACCCGGGCTGTCTGCTGCAGCTCGGCAGCGCGCTCGAGCGCGAGGGCCGGCCGTTGCGAACGATGCACCTGGTCGAAGTCATCGACGCGTCGATCCAGGGGCGTCAGGTTTCCGTGTAGCTACCCGGCCAAGCGTCTGCGCCGAACGTGCCGACTCCTGGAGGGTTGGTGGGCGGCAGGCGGAGGCCACAGCGCGACCGCAGCGGTCGCGTTCGGCGACGCTCTCCGGGCTACAGACCGCCGGGGCCACGGCCGGGGTTCAGCAGGCCGGCCGGATCGAACTGGCGCTTGATCGCCATCATCACCCGCATCCCGTCGCCGATCGCCCCCCAGGCATCGATGCGTTGCCGCAGCGCCGCGTCGCCCCTGCGGATTACCGCCGAACCGCGGCCGATCGGCAGTCGCTCGCGGAGAGCGGCGATCAGACCCGCCTGCGCTTCGAGGGGCCCGTCGAGGCGCAAGTCGACCACCCCGAGTCCGGCGCGCCCCCCCGCCGCCATCTCGATTCCATCCTTCGCCGCGCGGTCACGCAGCCAGACGAGCGTCGGGAACAGCTCCGCGGGCGCCGTGCTCAGCTTGACGAGGGTCCCGCCCGGCGACCAGTGCGCCGCGTGCCGGCCCCAGGCCGCCCGCTCCTCCTCCCCGCCGAGCACGGCAGCGGAACCGCGCTCGCCGACGATGGCGCAGGCCGCCTCCGCCTGCTGGGCGACGGAGGCCTCGACCGACTCGAAGCGCGCCAGCAGACGCGCCGGCGCCCAGGCGACCTCGATCGCCGTCGGCGTCAGCGACGAGGCGGCGAGATCGGCGGCGACAGGCGTCGCATCCTCCAGGGAATCGACCGTCACCTCCACGGTACGCGAGGCCGGCGGCGCGGGCGCGAGCTTGAAGGTCGCGGTGAGGATGACCCCCAGGCAACCGAAGGAGCCCGTCAGCAGGCGCGCGAGATCGTAGCCGGCGACGTTCTTGACGACGATGCCGCCGGCCTTCGCCGTTCGGCCGTCCATGCGGGCTATCGTCACGCCGATGATGGAGTCGCGCGGGGCGCCGTGGCCGTGGCGATGGGGACCGCTGTCGTTGGTGGCCACGATGCCGCCGATGGTCGCCCGCTCCGGCCACGGCGGATCCCAGGGAAGGCGCTGGCCGTGCGTTCCCAGCGCCGCATTGACCGACCCCAGGGGCGCTCCGGCCTCCACCGTCGCGGTCAGGTCGCCGTGCCGATGCTCCAGAACCCTCGAGAGCCTGGCAGTGGAGAGCGACAGGTCCACGGTCCCCCCGGGCGCCCCCCACTGCTGCTTGGTTCCACCCCCGGAGACCCGCACCGAGAGCCCTTCGGACGACGCCCAGGCGAGCGTCGCAGCCACGCCCTCGCCCGTCCCCAGCGCGGCCACCAGGCGCGGCTGTACGCCGTCGACAGCGTCGTCATCGCCCCCTGCGCGCACGGCGGCGCCTGGCCCCGCCCGCCCGGCAAGCCGAGCGAGCAGCGCGGCGGTCGTCGCACCCGGCATCAAACGCGCTCCGCCAGACCCGCTGCCTCGGCCGGATGCCTCCTGTACGGCCCGGGCACCTCGCCGCACAGTCGCGGCGTCGGAAACACCTTGCCCGGGTTGCAGATGTAGCCGGGATCGAAGGCGCACCGCACGAGCTGCATCGTGTCGAGGTCGCTCTCGCTGAACATCTTCGGCAGGTGCTCGGCCTTGTCGGCGCCCACGCCGTGCTCGCCGGTGATCGAACCGTCGGCGTCGAGGCAGTAGGTCAGGATCTCGGATGCGACCTCCTGCGCGAGATCGGCCTGCCCCGGAATCCGCTCGTCGTAGCAGACCAGGGGGTGGAGATTGCCGTCGCCGGCGTGGAACACGTTGCCGATCTTGAGACCGGATCGCTCCGACAGATCGCGGATGCGGCTGAGCACCTCAGGGAGCCGGGTGCGCGGGATGACGCCGTCCTGGACGTAGTAGCTCGGCGAGACCCGCCCCATCGCCGCGAAGGCGGCCTTGCGGCCCTGCCAGAAGCGCGCCCGCTGCTCGGCCGTGCGCGCGATCTGGATCTCGCTCGCGCGGGCCTCGTTGCAGACCTCCTCGACGCGGGTGAAGAGCGCCGACACGTCCGCCTCGGCGCCGTCGAGCTCGACGATCAGGATCGCCTCGGTCTTGGGGAAGTTCGGGTGGACCGCCGCCTCGGCCGCCTCGATCGTCACCCGGTCCATCATCTCCACCGCGGCGGGAATGATCCCGGCCCCGATGATGCCGGACACCGCGTTCCCCGCCGCCTCCGTGGAGTCGAACGCGGCCAGCAGCGTCTCGACCGCGGCCGGCTTGCGCAGCAGATTGAGGACGACCTTCGTGACCACGGCCAGCGTGCCCTCCGACCCGACCAGCACCCCGAGCAGGTCGAGCCCGGGAGCATCGAGGGCCGGACCGCCCAGGCGCACCAGCTCGCCGTCCGGCAGGACCGCTTCCACCCCGAGCACGTGGTGCACGGTGAAGCCGTACTTCAGGCAGTGCGCGCCGCCGGAGTTCTCGGCGAGGTTGCCGCCGATGGAGCAGATCACCTGGCTCGACGGATCGGGCGCGTAGTAATAGCCGGCGCCCGCCACCGCCTTGCTGACGTCGAGGTTCATCACGCCCGGCTCGACCGTGATGCGGCGGTTCGGAATGTCGACGTCCAGGATGCGGTTCATCCGCGTCATCACGATCAGCACGCCGTCGGGATGCGGCATCGCTCCGCCGGACAGGCCGGTCCCCTGACCGCGCGCCACGAACGGGACCTTGTGCTCGTGGCAGAGCCGTACGACGCGCTGCACCTGTTCGGCCGAGGTGGGCAGCACCGCTACGCCCGGCTTGGAGCGCAGCTTGACGAGGCCGTCGGTCTCGTAGGTGAGCAGCTCGGCGTCGTCGCGCACGATGCCGTCCGGCCCGACGATGCGCTCGAGCCCGGTGATGACGTGGCTTTCCATGTCGTTCGATCCCTTCCGCGCGCCGGGTTCCGGCCCGCTGCAACTCGTCGGGTCCGCCGGCGCCGGCCGGTGAGGCGGCGCCTGCCGTCCGTTCGGCGTCCCTTCCGTTACGGCCGCGAGTACTGGTCGATCACGCGCGAGATCGCGCGCTGGCAGACCCGGCAGAAACCGACCGGGTTGCGCGTGAACATGATGCAGTCGATCTCGGACCGGTAGAGCCCCGTCGGTTCGTACGAGGCGCCTTCGAACGCGCCGACCTTCCCGGCGTGCGGCATCGCGGACAGCGCGGCCGTCTCCCGCTCCATCTGCTCGGTGAAGAGGCGGTCCATCTCGCTCTCGGGGGCGCCGGTTTCGCGCAGGTCGCGGCGCACGCGCTGGGCCGCCGTGCTCCCCGCCTCGAAGGCCTCCTTGTCCCACGGTGTCGGCAACGGCGTGTCCGCGTCGACGAGGTCGCCCCACTTGAGATTGTCGGGGTCGTGCAACGCGGTGACGTTCGGCTCCCACGGCTCCGGGTGATAGGCGGCGCCGGTTTCGTAGGCCACGTCCGACGTGTAGTACTCGTCCGCCAGCCCGGCGAAGTGATGGCCGAACTCGTGGATGAAGACGTACTCCGCGAAACCGGTGTCGGCCGCCACAGTGGCCTGGAAGTTGAATATCCCGCCTCCGCCGTACTGCTCCTCGTTCACGAGGATCTCGATGAACTCGTACGGCGCGGCGGACGCGGCGTCCCGTAGCGCCCGATTGTCGTAGGTCAGCAGATAGCGTTCCGAGTCGAAGATGTTGTACTCGACCGAGAGCGGTGTGCGCCGGAATTGGCCGGCGCGCGGACGGCTGACCCCCGACTCCGCCGACGGAAGATCGATCCCCCACACGTTGAAGTCGTTCTTCCGGCTCAGGAACGGCTCCTCCTCGAAGAGCGCGTCGGTCAGCCGGGTCGCGCCCGACCGGAACTTGTCGAGCTCGTCCTCCGTGTATCCGTCGCCCAGGATCAGCAGATCGACCTTCTCCTGCGGAGGTCCGCTCGTGAACAGCGGCCAGACCTCGCCGGCCGGCGCGCGGGCGGTCGGATTGACGAAGCGCGAGCCCGGATCCACGACGGTCGACCAGATCTCGTGAAAGCTGTTCTCGGCGTCGCGCACCTTCAGCACCACCTGCACCGGCCGCCGCGGCCAGGGGAACCGCAGCGACTCGTGGAACGTGCGATGGATCTCCCGCGATTCCGGCGTCGTTTCCCACTCGCCGTAGATCGAGGCGAAGCCGCGCGAATAGATCACCCGGTTCGTCCGGCGGTCGATCACCTCGAACAGGTACTTGCCGAGATTGAGATCGTCGACCAGCCGGGTGCGGCTGCCCGCCCACGGCCCATCCGAAACCACCCGGTCGAGCGCGAAGATCTCCGTGCCGCGCCCGCCCGAGTGGAAGTAATCCACGCGCATCGTCCTGTCGATGAAGTGCGTGTCGAAGCCTGCGGCGCCGGACGCGGCCTGGCCGACCGCTTCTCGGCGTCCGGGCGCACCGCTCCCGGATGCCAATCCGATAGCCGCCGCGCAGGCGGCCAGCGCGACCGCCGCCGACGCCTTGAACCACGGCCGCCGCCCTTGCTTGACGTGCATGCCGCACATTCTACCGCCGTTGACACGTACCCACCGCGGGTGTAGAACGGGTATCGACACCGGCCGCAGCAGCCCGTTCGCCACCATACTCAGAGAGCACATGCGCGACCACCGGACGTCACGCGCGCTCTTCGTTCTCGTCTACCTGCTCTCCGGCGCGGCGGCTCTCATCTACGAGGTGGTCTGGGCCCGGCTGCTGACGCTGCACATGGGCAGCACGGTGACCGCCGTGGGCACCGTCCTCGCCGCCTTCATGGGCGGGATGGCCGGTGGCGCGATGCTCGCCGGACGCGTGACCCCCGGGCTCGACCGACGACAGGCGCTGCGGCTCTATGCGGCGCTCGAGGCGGCGATAGCCGCGGGCGCGGTGCTCGTGCCGCTCGCCTTCGCCGCTTTCCGGCCTCTCCTGGCTCTCGCGTACGCGGACGGCGGCAGCGTGTGGTTCGGGCCGATCCGGGTTCTCACGAGCCTGACGGTACTCGCCGCTCCGGCGGCGGCGATGGGAGCCACGCTGCCGTTCGCGGTCCGTTGGTTCGTCGGTCCCACGGCGAACCGGGGCAGAGAAACGGGGGCGCTCTACGCGGCCAACACGCTGGGTGCGGCGCTGGGAGCGGCGGGCGCCGGGTTCGTGCTTCTCCCGTGGCTCGGCCTGACCGGTGCGGCCCTCTTCGCGGTGATCCTGAACGCCGCCTCCGCGGCCGGGGCGCTGGGGTTGGCGGCGTTCGGGAGCGACGCGGCCATCCCTGCCGGAGCCGCCATGACCGCGCCCCGGCAACGGCAGAAGCCGCCTCACCGGACTCGCGGCCGGCGTGCAGCCGCCGCTGCCGCCAACGGCGAGGGCGAAGCAGCAGACGGGCCCGTCGCGGTCGCCCCCGGCCGCGCCTGGCGCGTTCCCGCGGCGCTGGCGCTCTCCGGTTTCGTCGCCCTCACGTACGAGGTCGCCTGGACGCGCGTCCTCGCGCTCATCCTGGGTCCGACCACCTACGCGTTCAGCGCCATGCTCGCGACGTTCATCGGAGGGCTCGCCGCGGGCTCGGCAATCGGCGCGTGGCTGGCGCGGTGGCGGGGACAGCAGGTCTTCTTCCTCGGCTTGACGCTGATCCTCGGCGCCCTGGGCGGCTTCGGCGCACTGCGCTTCATCGGACCGGCGACGCTCGCCATGGCGCGCGCCGTCGATCAGCCCGACGTGGCATTCGCGGCGGTGCTGGCACTCCAGGTGACGTTGGCGGCAGGACTGCTGCTCCCGATGACCCTCGCGCTGGGAGCGGCCTTCCCGTTGGCGGTCGGCGCCACCGCGCAACGGCCCGACGCGCTGTCGAGCCAGGTCGCCGTCGTCTACACGGCCAACACCTGCGGCGCGATCGCCGGCGCGCTGCTGGCGAGCTTCGCGCTCGTGCCCCTCCTCGGTCTCCAGCAGACGGTGCTCCTGGCCGGCGCCCTCTCCGTCGCCGGCGGGTGCCTGCTGCTGCTGGCCGCCCGGGTGACCGGCATCCCGCGGGTGGCCGCCGCCGCCGCCGCGCTGGCCGCGGTCGGCGTCGGGTGGACCGCGCCCGACTGGAATCCCAAGCTGATCTCGGGTGGGGCCTACAAGTACGCGCCCTTCCTTGAAGTGCCCGACCTGCAGACCGGCCTCGAGGAGGGCGACGTTCTCTTCTACGCGGAGGGCGCCGCGGGAACCGTATCGGTCCGGAGGTCCGCCGGCAGGGTGGCGCTGGCGATAGACGGCAAGGTCGACGCCTCGAACGGGGCCGACATGCTGACCCAGAGCCTGCTGGCGCACCTGCCGCTACTGTTGCATCCCGACCCGACCGACGTCGCCATCATCGGGTTGGGCAGCGGCGTCACGCTCGGCGCCGCGCTGCGGCATCCTATCGAGCACGCGGACGTGCTCGAGATCTCGGCCGAGGTGGTCGAGGCATCGGCGTTCTTCCGGACCGAGAACCACGGGGCTCTCGATGACCCGCGGACCCGGCTGATTCTCGGGGACGGCCGCTCCCACATGCTGCTCTCGTCGCGAAGCTACGACGTCATCGTCTCCGAACCGTCGAATCCGTGGATGGCCGGCGTATCGACCCTGTTCACGAGGGAGTTCTTCCAGGCGGCCCGCGATCGCCTGCGTCCCGGGGGCATTCTGTGCCAATGGGCGCACACCTACGACATGAGCGATGCCGACCTGCGCTCCATCGTCGCCACCTTCCTGGCCGTTTTTCCGGATGGCGCGATGTGGCACGTAGGCCAGGGTGACCTGCTGTTGATCGGTAGTCTCGACCCGATCGATCCCCGGCTGCAGGCCGTCGCCGAGAACTGGCAGCGGCCCGGCGTGGCGACGGACCTGGCCGCCGTCGGGATCCAGAATCCGTTCAGCGTGCTGTCGCTCTACGTCGGCGGCGGGGACGTGCTGCAGCAGTACAGCGGAGGAGCGCGAATCCAGACCGACGACCGCAACGCCCTGGAGTTCTCGGCCCCGCGAAGCATCCTCGGCGGCAACCGCATCCCCCAACCCGACCTGGACGAACTGCGCTCCCTCGCCGCTCGCCATCCGGCGCCGCCGGCGATCCGGACGGCGCTGGCATCCGCCACGGCCGACCAGTGGCTCGATCGCGGCCGGATGCAATTGCGGGCGGCCGCTTTCGACGTGGCGTACGAGGACCTGTCGAGGGCCGCCGACATGAACCCGGCGAACCCCGCCATCCTGCAGGAACTCGCCCGCGCGGCCGGCGGGAGTCAGCGGCAACAGGAGGCCATCACCCTGCTAGATCGACTGTCCTCCACGATTCCAGCCGAACCGATGCTGCACATCGCACGCTCCCGCCTGCTCGCCTCCCTGGGCGCCATCGACGCCGCCGTCTCTGCGGCGGAGCGCGCCGTCACCGTGGACCCGGCAAGCATCCCCGCGCGCGAGCAGTTGGCGTCCCTCCTGACCGACGCCGGCGACGCCGCGCGTCTCGCACCGATCGTCGCTTCAATGGCGCGCGACGCCCCGCAACATGCGGACACCCGCTACTACGCCGCGGCTCTCCCCTTCCTGCGGCAGGACTTCGAGACCGCCGTGCTGCTCGGAGAGCAGGCGATCGCCGCCGACCCGACGGACGCGAGAGCCCAGAATCTGCTTGGCGCCGCCCTTGCGAGCCTTGGGCGATTCGACGCCGCCCGCACCGCGTTTCAGGAGGCCGAGCGGGCAGCCCCGCAGGACGCCAGGACCCAGGTCAACCTCGGCCTGCTCGATCTCCGCTCGGGCAGCGCACAAGACGCCGTGCAGCATTTCGCCGCGGCCCTCGCTCTCAATCCCAACTCCCCCGGCGCCCTGACCGGTCTCGCCGACGCCCTCGAGCGCCAGGGCCAACTCGACCGCGCCCGGCGCCTCCGGGCCCGCGCCCGATAGCCGCGCTCCCCCCAGCCGAACGGCGACCCGGCCGGCTAGTCACTGACGGCAAGCTCTCCAGGCACGATCGGCCGCGTCCGCGGCAGCTTGCCGCGATACGCAAGCAACCCGACCAACGCCAGCAGCCCGCAGAACACCGCCAGCTTCAGCAGGTTCCCCGTCGCGTTCAGCGGCAGGACTCCCCACAGCAACCACAACACGGGCTGCGCGAGGCACACCGCCCAGAGCGAACCGTAGAAGAAACGCCGCTCGTGGCCCTCGCCCCGCGTCGACGCCTTCACCCGCGGCAACCAACCCACCGCTCCCAATGCCCAGACAGCGCCCACAATCGGAAAGTAGCCGGCCTCGTAAACCGCGCGCATGCGCCACTCGCCACTCGCCACCGCCCATACCAGACCCGCAAGATTCAACAGCGCGAACGACAGAATCGCGCCCCACGCAAACGTATAGCACACCCTCCGATACACCGGATTCGGCCGATCCTCCGTGAACCTGATGATGTACGGCCGCGGCTCCACGCCCGGCAATCTCCCCCGCAACCCCGCCACACCCGTTCCGACCAGAACCAGCCCCAGCCATCCACCCATCCGCACGTCGAACCCGTTCGCGAACAGATCGAACGTCAGCGGCCCCGGCACCAGAAAGAACACCCAAATCCAGATAGGCCAGTGCGCCAGTCGGTACAGCACCGTGTTCCGCGCGCGAATTCTCCGCTCGCTCGCCCATTCCACCGGAATCCCGCGACCGTCGGTACGACCCTCGTCCCGCGTCATGTCCCCTTTCCACCTGCAACGACCGTCCACAAAAGAGAACGCCCGGACTCGTAATTCGAGTCCGGGCGTCGTGTAACTCCCGGCAGCGACCTACTCTCCCACGAGGCTGCCCCCGCAGTACCATCGGCGGAAGAGGGCTTAACTGCCGTGTTCGGCATGGGAACGGGTGTTTCCCCTCTCCTATGACCACCGGAAAACCGCAGCAAACGAACACCCGCCGACCTCGAGACATCTCGAAGCCGCCCGACATCCGTTGCGTGTATCAAAGAGCGGCACTCCGTCGCGCCTTCAACTGAATACCCTACAAACGGCAGCTTCCCTGACGTTCGAGCGAAAGAATATGGTCAAGCCTCACGGCTGATTAGTACCAGTAAGCTCAAGCTCTCGCAAGCCTTAC